>JASFNY010000097.1:0-6908 GCA_050116795.1 Thiohalophilus sp. | reverse complement strand
GGCCATCAGGAGCGGCGCATTTTCGGCATTTGCAGCCGGCATGTCAAGCCAAACCGGCCCAGGCTCCATTACGCCGCCATAAAAACAAAATTAAAAATCAGCTATTTACAAACACTTTAAAAGCGTCACGAGCGCAGCCGGAACAAGGCGCAAAAGGGCGAGAAAACGGAGTTTACACGTCAGTAAATGAGTATTTCGAGCCCTTTTGAAACGCAGTTACAGCAAGCGCAGTAGCTTTTGAAAGGTTTGTCAGACGTTGAAGCGGAAATGCATCACGTCCCCGTCCTGCACGACATACTCTTTGCCTTCCAGACGCAGGCGTCCCGCTTCCTTGGCACCCGCTTCACCGTTGTATTTGACGAAGTCGTCGTAGCTGGTCACCTCGGCACGAATAAAGCCTTTCTGAAAATCGGTATGGATCACACCCGCCGCCTGTGGTGCGGTAGCACCGATTTTGACCGTCCAGCCCCGCACTTCCTTTACCCCGGCGGTAAAATAAGTCTGCAGTCCCAGCAATTGATAACCGGCCCGAATAACACGGTTCAAACCCGGCTCCTCCAGGCCCATTTCAGCCAGGAAATCGGCCATCTCGGCCTCATCAAGTTCAGCGATCTCGGCCTCGATCGCGGCACACACCGGAACCACCGGCGCGTCTTCCGCCGCAGCAAACTCTTTCACCCTGTCGAGCAACGGATTGTTCTCGAATCCGTCGTCGTTAACATTGGCGATATACATGGTCGGCTTGATGGTCAGCAGAAACAGATCACGAATCAGCTTTTTCTCTTCATCCTCCAGGCCCAGCGCCCGTACCGGGTTACCCTCATCCAGGGCCGCCCTGACCTTCTCGAGTACCACCAGCTTGGCTTTGGCCTCCTTGTCACCGGACTTGGCCACTTTGGATAACCGATTCAGCGCTTTTTCTACCGATTCCATATCGGCCAGTGCCAGCTCGGTGTTGATCACCTCGATGTCACTGATCGGATCGACCTTGCCTGCCACATGCACAACATCATCGTTCTCAAAACAGCGAACCACGTGGGCAATGGCATCGGTCTCGCGAATATTGGCCAGAAACTGGTTACCCAGACCTTCGCCCTTAGAAGCCCCTTCCACCAGGCCGGCAATGTCCACGAACTCCATGGTGGTCGGAAGAACTTTTTGTGGTTTGACGATTTCGGCCAGTTTATCGAGACGCGGGTCAGGGACCGGTACCACACCGACGTTGGGCTCGATGGTGCAAAACGGATAGTTCTCGGCCTGAATGCCCGCTTTGGTCAATGCATTGAACAGCGTCGATTTGCCGACATTGGGCAGACCGACAATGCCACATTTAAATCCCATATCAAAAGTTCCCGGTTACTTCGGCCAGAATCTAGCCGCTTTGAGAATGCAGTTGGTTCATCACCTTTTGTGACTCGCCGTCAAGAATTTGCGGTAACAGCTTCAATGCCGCATCGATACCGTTATCAATGGCAATACGATCGTCACTCGAGGTTTTCTTCAACACATGGCCGGTCACTCGGTTTTTATCGCCGGGATGGCCGATACCAATCCGCAAACGTTGAAACCCGTTACCGCCCAGTTTGCTGATGATGTCCCGCAAACCGTTATGCCCACCGTGGCCTCCGCCATGCTTGAGACGTACGGTCCCCGGTGGCAGATCCAGATCGTCGTGCACGACCAGAATATTATCCGTGCCGATTTTGAAAAACCGTGCCAGTGCCTGCACGGCCTGGCCACTGAGGTTCATATAGGTATCCGGCTTCAGCAACCAGACGTCATGTCCGGCGTGGGTGAATTTGGCAACCTGACCGTGGAATTTCTTCTCGGATTTGAATACGGCGTTGTGCTGGCGAGCAACGGCATCCACAAACCAGAAACCGGCGTTGTGCCGTGTGTCTTCATACTCGGATCCGGGATTTCCCAGACCCGCTATCAGTTGCACACGTGCAGACAACGCCGGTTACCAGAGTTCGCGAAACAAGAAAAACCCGACGGGTTTAATCTTCCTCGCCTTCGGCGGGCTTGGCCTCGACTTCGGCCTCGGCTTCGCCAGCTTCCTCTTCTTCTGTCTCTTCCACCACGGCACGCGGCATATGGATACTGACGACGGCCTGGTCATGACCTTCACCATGCATCAGTTCAACAACCTCGACACCTTCCGGCAGCTTGATATCGCTCAGATGCACGGTCTGGTCAAGATCCAGGTCGCCGAGATCCAACTCGATATATTCGGGCAGGTTCTTGGGCAGACAGGATACTTCTACTTCTGTCAGGTTATGGCTGATAACACCGCCTTCCTTGACACCCGGGCATTTCTCTTCATTGATGAAGTGCAGCGGTACGTTGACACGGATGGCCTCGGTTGCGCTGACGCGCAGCAGATCCATGTGCAGGATATACGGCTTGCCGGGATGACGCTGCAGATCCTTGAGGATCGCCTGATCTTCATCTTTGCCGACTTTGACGGTCAGGATAGATGAGAAAAACGCCTCGTTTTTCAGCTGATTGACGAGTTCGTCATGATCCAGTGACAACATCACCGGATCCTTGCCGGCGCCATACATGACTGCCGGTACCTTGCCCGTGCGACGCAGGCGGCGGCTCGCACCTTTCCCCTGCTCGCTGCGGGATTCTGCTTGTAATACAAAGTCACTCATTGTGAGTCTCCTGTTACTAATGCGCTTAGCGCGTTGCCGTCCCCGCGACCAGAGACGACGTTGACCGCCATATAGACGGTATCGTCAACAATCAATCGACAAACAGACTGCTGACAGATTCTTCGGTGCTGATACGACGAATGGTCTCCGCCATCAGCTCGGCAATACTCAACTGCCTGATGTTCTTGCATTCCTTGGCCGCCGCCGACAATGGAATCGTATCGGTCACCACCAGTTCGTCGAGTGACGAATTGGTAATATTCTCGACTGCCGGCCCGGACAGTACTGCGTGCGTACAGTAGGCCACGACCTTCTCGGCGCCATTTTCCTTCAGGGCATCAGCGGCCTTGCAAAGGGTACCGGCGGTGTCCACCAGGTCGTCAATGATGATGCAGGTACGTCCACTGACATCACCAATAATGTTCATCACCCGTGCCTCGTTGGCGCGCGGCCGGCGCTTGTCGATGATCGCCAGGTCGGCATCATCCAGCCGCTTGGCCAGGGCCCGCGCCCGCACCACACCGCCCACATCGGGCGAGACGACCATCAGGTTCGGGTACTTCTGACGCCAGATATCGCCCAGCAATATCGGCGAGGCATAAACATTGTCGACCGGAATGTTGAAAAAACCCTGAATCTGATCGGCATGCAGATCCACGGTCAGTACCCGGTCCGTGCCGGCGGCGCTGATCATGTCGGCCACCACCTTGGCAGTAATTGGTACGCGCGCCGAACGCGGCCGGCGATCCTGTCGCGCATAACCGAAATAGGGAATCACTGCGGTGATTCGTGCTGCCGATGAACGGCGCAACGCATCCACCATAACGCAGAGTTCCAACAGGTTATCGTTCGACGGGCGACAGGTCGGCTGCACGATGAAGATGTCCTTGCCGCGGACATTCTCCATGATCTCTACCATCACCTCGCCGTCGCTGAACTGCCCGACCAGTGCCTTGCCCAGCGGCAACGACAGGCGCGCAGTAATATCATGCGCCAGTTGCGGGTTGGCATTACCCGCAAAGATCATCATGCTGCGATCAGCTACACGGTTGCCTGGAATATCCAGCTCTGGTCGATTGTTTAGCTTCATGTCGTCTGGCGTTGCAGATTAACCCGGCGTTGTTTGAATCCGGTCGCTTGTTTGCCTTACTGGAAAACGAGATTCCAGTTATCACCTTACATTATAGGTGGCTGGGGTGGCAGGATTCGAACCTGCGTATGCTGGAATCAAAATCCAGTGCCTTACCGCTTGGCGACACCCCAAAAAAATCTCACCGGGTTCGGCCTGCCAGAACCCCTGTTAGCGGCGACTCGTTGACCCCGCGCGCCACAAATCCCTGCCATTCGCCTTCCAGTTGTTGCCAGGCCGACTCCGCTTCCGCCCGGCTCGCAAATACCGCGAACACGCACGCTCCGGTTCCGGTCAGGTGGGCCGGGGCAATCTCACCGAGCGCCTCGAGGGCCGCGGCTATCACGGGATAGCGGGCGCGCACCGGGGTTTCGCATACATTCCCCCAGCGCGGACTGTCGGGCGCAGCCAGAAAGTCGCGTATTGTAATGGGTGGGCAATCTCGCCGCAAACAGGAATCGGAAAAAATCTCGGCCGTTGAGACAGTTACCGGCGGGATCAGAACCAGATACCAGCGTTCTGGCAGATCGATCGGCTCGAGCTGTTCGCCGACACCCTCGGCCCAGGCCGTGTGCCCTCGAACAAACACCGGAACATCCGCGCCGAGTGTTGCTCCCAGTTCAGCCAGCTGTTCGGTATCGAGCCCGGTGTCCCATAGCCGGTTCAGGACCAGCAAAGTGGTGGCGGCATTGGAGCTACCGCCGCCCAGCCCGCCCCCCAGAGGCAGGCGCTTCTCCAGCCGAATATCGACTCCGGTCTGAACCCCGGCCTGCTCCTGAAGCCGGCGCGCAGCCCGAACCACCAGATCCTGCTCGGCCGTTACTCCCGGCAATTCGCTAACCCGGTGGATAACCCCGTCATCACGCAGGCTGAACGCCAGCCGATCGCCGTAATCAAGCAACTGGAATACCGTCTGCAACAGATGGTAACCATCCTCGCGCCGGCCGGTAACATGTAAAAACAGGTTCAGCTTGGCCGGTGACGGCCACCAGGTGCTGTCGTCCACGATTTCGCTCATCGACCTGCTCCCGGCGGTTGCAATTGCAGGCGACGCGCGCCGATCAGTACATAATCAGGGACTTTCAGATCCTGTTGACCTTCAACCCCGGTACCCGCTATCCGCCGGCCATCGGCATCGAAGCGGGCACCAAAACAGGGTTCCGTAAACCGGCCCTGGCCTGTATCCACCGGACTCACGCGACAACTACGCAAATTCTCATTGGGAAAAAAGACGAAAACCTCGCGCGAGCGCTTGCCAGTGTCACCCTCAGGGCTCGAGGCAGGTTCCGGCACCGTCATCTCCTGTGCCAGGCGTCGGTAAATGCCGATGCGCTGTCCGTTCGGCCATGTCAGCGTGCGGTATTCACCGGGGGACATGTCGGACCAGTCGACCTTCAACCGCCAGGGATCGACAGCAGGTCCATTCGAGGTATCGCCGCTGCCGAGACTGGCAAGCAATACCACGGCGAGCGCCAGCAGGCCGGCCGCGAACAGCAGCTTGACGATCAGCGACAGGTAGAGACGACGGGCAGTGACAGTCATGGGCTGACATTATTCACCTGCCAGTCATCCACGACCAGCTTGACCCGCAAATCGTGCCTGTCGACCGACAATTTCGCCGGCAGGTCGAGGCTGCCGATGCGGTTATAGCTTTTAATCGCGACCTGCCAGTTTTCCTGCTGCACACTGGCCAGGCGACCAGCGGCATCCCGTCGGGATTGCTGCTGATCATAATGGGGATCGGGCAGTCCGAGGATCCAGTAACGCAGACCGCTGACCGGCATTTTCACGCCGGTGTGTTCGTACAGAAGGCTCTCCGGATCACTGGCGTAATAGATCTGCTGTTCGGAATCGATCAGACGAACACCCTGTTCATCACCCTGTAGTCGCACCCGGCCACTGCCAAAGGGTCCCCACAGGTCGATTCGATAGTCGTCCTGGCGTTGCAACCAGTCGACATTCAGATGCCAGGCCTCGACACCGTTGATAATGGCGATCCTTCCCTGCAGACGCCACGCCTCGATCTCTTTCAGCAGCTGTTGCTGGCGGGACTGCTCTTCGGGCGTGATCGACTCAGGGAAAGAGACGGGCGCCGCGCAGGCCCCCAGCCAGAGCGAGGCCAACAGAACCGACCATAACCTCATTGGGTGAAGCGCTCGATGACATCCCGCAGTACGCGGTGCTGGGGCGCATCCCGCAGGGCCTCGTCCCAGACCTGACGGGCATCCTCACGACGACCGGTGACCCACAACACCTCGCCCAGATGGGCGGCAATCTCCCCGTCCTTGAGCATGGAAAAGGCCCGCTGCAAATATTCCAGGGCCTTCTCATAGTTTCCCTGGCGATAATAGGCCCAGCCCATGCTGTCGATGATGGCCGGATCATCGGGCCGTATCTGATAGGCCCGTTGAATATATTTCATGCCTTCGTCGATTCGATCGCTCGTATCGACAAGCGTATAGCCCAGTGCATTCAGGGCCTGTACGTTGTTCGGTTCGCTATCGAGGATGCGCCGCAGATCAACGATCGACTCATCCAGCCTGTCCAGCTTGGCCGCTACCAGCGCCCGCACATACAGCAGCTGGATATTATCGGGCATCTGCTCCAGGGCCACGTTAAACAGCTGGTATGCCTCTTCATATTTTCGGGCATCCCTCAGCAACTCCCCTTCGGCCAGGTACAGGCGCAATTCGTCATCGAGATTGTCGGCGGCGGTATTTTGCAGGTAGGCGCGACCGGAATCGAGCCCCTCCTTGTCGGTCATGATCTGCGCGGCCCGAATCCGCGCATCGATGTAATGCTCACCCTCGCGAATCATGCCATAGTAATCGAGAGCCAGGTCCGGCTTGTCCTGCATCTCGGCCGCCTGGCCCAGATAATAACGGGCATCATTGACCCGTTGTCGCTGCGCAATCAACTGCTTGAAACTTTTTTGGGCCTGAACGTAATCACCCTGTTGCAGGGACAGCAGACCCAGCGCATAGAGCGCGTCGGCATCACCGGGCCGGTACTCGAGCGCGATGGTGAATTCGTCCCGGGCGGCGGCAAACTGCTTCTCGTCCACCAGTTTGCGCGCCAGAAACATTCGCAGGGCGACGTCCCCGGGATGCTCATCGAGA
>JASFNY010000096.1:0-6933 GCA_050116795.1 Thiohalophilus sp. | reverse complement strand
GCGAGGTGACAGGCACACCGAGTACCGGCACGATGGTTTTTGCCGCCAGCATGCCCGGCAGATGTGCGGAGCCACCGGCCCCGGCAATGATGCACTGCAGGCCGCGTTCGGCCGCCTGTTCAGCGTATTCGTAAAGCAGATCCGGGGTACGGTGGGCAGAGACCACTTTGGCCTCGTGGGGCACGCCGAATTCCTTAAGGATCTCGACGGCGTGGCTCATGACTTTCCAGTCACTGTTGCTGCCCATAACGACGCCTACGACCGGTTTTTTCATTGTGTCACCCGTAAGTCTGTATTCAGCGCCTATTGTAACCCGACTTGGACTGATTTACTTGGTCAGGCTGGCAAACAACATGGGCAGTTTTTCCGGCAGACGGTCGACATGGTCGACGATGGTGTAATTGTTGTTGCCGAAAATTCGCTTCACGTAATTATCTGCGTCGGGGTCCAGGGTCAGGCAGTAGGTCATGATGCCTTTGCTGTACAGCTCTTCGACCGCTTTCTTGGTGTCATGCCGCAAATGTTGCGGATCACGCTCATCGATATCGGCCGGCTCGCCATCGGTGACCAGCAGTAACAGTTTCTTGCGCTGTTGCTGACGCAGCAGATGCTGACCGGCATGCCGCATCGCCGCACCCATGCGAGTGGAGAGTCCGCCCTGCATGCCGGCAAGGCGCGCCTTGACCTCGTCATTGAAGTGCTGGTTGAAATCCTTGAAACGAAAATACTGCACATCATGGCGTCCGTCTGAGGCGAAGCCATGAATCGCAAACGGATCGCCGATGCCGTTAATTGCGGTAGCGACCAGCGCACAGGCTTCCTTGGTCAACTGCAGTACGGTCTTGTCAGAGCCTTGCATCGTTTCGTTGGTGGATTCGGATAGATCCAGCAGTACCACCACGGCAAGATCGCGGGTCTGGATGACGTTACGCATGGTGATCCGTGGACTGGGCTGTTCGCCCATGCGGATGGCGATCATCGCATCGATTGCGGCATTGATATCGATCTCATCGCCATCTTCCATATTGCGAATACGTTGCACGCCTTCCGGCTGCAGCATGTCGATGATCTGCTTTATACGAAATGCGATGGGCTTGTACTCGAGCAGAATGTCTTCGATCTCTTCCGGATCACCTTTCTTTGGTCGGTGTTCATACAGCGTTACCCAGTCCGGGCGGTTGAGCTGGACCTGGTAATCCCATTCCTGATAATGGAAAGGATCGGAGATTGGTTCCTTGCCTTCCAGTTCGTTGATAGTGCAATTTTCCTGATCCAGCCAGAAAGGCGTTTCGAGACGCCAGACTTCCTGGGCATCGTCGCCGGCCAGCTCACAATCCAGCTCGTTGACCATTTCCATAATATTGACCGTCTTTCTGACCTGGCGCTGGCTGGCTGGAATGTACTCGACGCCTTCTTCCCAGCTGAGCTCTTCGAATTCCCAGACGAAACGGTTGTCGTCACGATAGGGTATGCGGATCTGCTCGAGAATCCGCAGGCTGGGGACTTCCTTGCGCTCGGCAAAAAGATTGAACAGCTCAAGGCCAACATGCCAGGAGAAACTGTTGTTGTCCTTGTTTTCCTCGATATTGGTATGGAATTTTTCTGCCAGTGCATTGAGTGCCTTATCATCGGATTTGGTATCGGCATCCAGTAGCATGAGGGCAAAGTGTTCCAGTATCGGGACAGTCGGATGTTCGGCCTTGCCTTCATAGTCGAGCGACAGCAGAGTCTTCCACAGGTTTCTGAGACCGGGGAACGCCTGCATGGCGTGGTATTCGACACGAGCATCTTCGATCAGGCCGATGAAAAACATCTGCGCCGGGCTCAATCCTTCCGCGGAGATTCGCGAGGTGGTATAGCTGACGTGCGCCGCCAGATGGGCTGCGATGGCGCGGTATAGTTCCAGGCCGCTGACCTCGCCAATGGGATCGACCGCGTCGGGCAAATGCAGCACGTGGTGTTCGATATAGGGCTTGAAACCTTCATGATCGGCGGCAGCCGGGCGAACAAAGAAGTCCCTGCCCCACAAAGCGCGCAGATAGAAATTCAGCTTGCGCTGGGTGTCGACAAACAGCGTGCCGCGGCGTTCTTTTTGCAAAACAGTCAGGCTGTCCTGGGTCTGCAGGTTGAAGTAATTGACCAGGTTATTCAGATCCCTGCGATAGGCTTCGGCACCATACATGGCCCAGCGCTTGAGTCCGGAGAGGGTCAGCTTGGATAACAACTCGTCGATGTGTTGCAGCATCGGACGCAGGCCGCGTGATGCCTTGGCAGACAATTGATGCAACAAACCGAGGTAGCCACGCAGCAGCTCCGGATCGCCGAGACGGCGTGCCGCAGTGGGCAGGCTGGAAAACATCAGGGCAATGACTTCACCGGACGTCATGGAGGACAGCTTCATGGCGGCGGCAACGATCTCCTGAATAATATCCTCGCCACATTCCTTGACCACCATCGGCATCTCTTCCAGGTAGGAGATCACCACACCTTTGCCACGGCCCAGGTTGCACAACCCTTTGGCGCCTTCCAGGTAATCCCGCAGGCCGGCCGGTGACATCACCCGTGAGGCTTCCTGGAAAGTGCTCTCAAATGTGTCCCGTACTTCCGGGGCGGCTTCTTCGAGATATTTTTTGTATTCGTCAAGATTAATCGACATCGTGTTCACCCCATATTCGGTTCAGGATGACTGGCGGTGATGGTTTCTTCCCTGGGTACGTCCTGACATTCTTTGAAAACGCGTTTGTCACAACGTATGCAAGTCGTTCTGTTAAGGCGCTCGAAAATAGTGCTGATGGCTTCTTTCTTGGTGGCAAAAAAGTTTTCCTTACCGATCGCCTCGATAAAGTGGCCCTTGCGCAGGAACTGGCAAACCTTGCTCTTATTGTCCGTGAAATAGAGTCCGCCGCCACGTTGACGGAGTCGTTTTGATTCCTGGACCAGCATTTCGGCGCCGGCCATGTCGATAAAGTTAATCCCCGTGGAGATGATCAAAATATGATTGATCCCTTCCTGGTCACTGATCCGGTTCAGTATCCGCTGGATACTGGTCAGTGATCCGAAATAGATCGACATATCAATTCGAATTATTTTCAACTGCGGGCATTCGGCCAGCGGTTTTTTCTGAATATTGGTCAGGGCGTTTTTGGGGGTGTCGGGATCCGGTGCCAGGGTGACAACATCCGGCGTGGATGTCCGGCTCAGGAAAATTACCAGTGAGAGGATCACGCCCAGGTAAATGGCAAATTCCAGATGCAGGAACAGTGTGGCAAAAAAGGTGACCAGCAGAATCGATGTCTCGGAGCGGCTGATCTGCAATATCTTTTTGATGTGATGAAAATCGATCAGGTTGTAGGCTACCAGCAGGATGATACCGCCCATCGCCGCGATCGGCAGATAGGCCATCAATGGTGCGATTAACAATATGATGACCATCAGGGTTAAGGCGGCAAAGATGGCCGACATCGGGGTCTTGGCACCGGCGGCATAATTGATGCCGGAACGGGTGAATGAACCGGAGCCGGCATAGCTGGAGAAAAAGCTGCCAACCATGTTGGAGAGTCCCTGACCGATGAATTCCTGGTTACCATCGATATGTTGATGTGAGCGCGAGGCGATTGAGCGCGAGATAGACACCGCTTCGATCAGACCCAGCAGTGCAACGGCGAACGCCTGCGGAGCCAGGTTGCGTATACTGGCGATCGAAAAGTCCGGGCTGGATAGTGGAGGTAAATTGCCTGGTATCTCACCGATCATTTTCAAGCCGATACTTTCTCCGCCAAGCATAAAGGCCAGCCCGCTGCCGGCGATCATTCCAACCAGCAGATTTGGCAGCGCAGGAATAAATCGCTTTACCAGTACGGCAATGGCCAGGGTGAACAGTGCCACGCCCATCACATGTGGATCGGCATGCTCGATCTGGTTGACGAGTTCCATCCAGGTATGGGCAAATGAATGACCCGAAGGGATATGGATGCCCAGCACATGCTTCAACTGGCTGGTGGCAATCAGCACGGCCGCACCGGCAGTAAAGCCTATCACCACGGTGTGTGAGACGAAATTGACCAGAGTCCCCATGCGGGCGATCCCGAAAGCAAACTGGTAGACCCCGGCCAGGAATGTCAGGGTCAGGGCCAGTCGAATGAACTCGTCGCTGCCCGGCTCGGCCTGACCGCTCAGGGTGCTGAACACCACGATAGAGATGGCCGTTGTCGGCCCGGAGATCAGGTGACGGGAGGAACCGAACAGCGCGGCTATGATCGGTGTGATCATCGCCGTATACAGACCGTATTGCGGTGGCAGGCCGGCTATGGTGGCAAAGGCGACACCCTGGGGCAGAACGATAACCGCACCGGTTAGCCCGGCGAGCATATCGTCCTTGAGCGTGAGCCGGCCCACCATGGGCCACCAGTGCAAAAACGGAAAGATTTTGTAGACAATTGAGTTCATTCAATTCCTTTACAAGTGGGCCATGGCGACGGTGTAGTGCTGACCCTGTTTCAATTTCTTGTAGTTACCGAAAATCTCTTTGAAATTGCGCTCAATGTATTTTCGTAACCCGGTGATGGTAACCACATAAATTCGGGCACCGGGTTTCATCTGTTCGCGTGCATCGTGCATGAACAGGGTAAGCATTTCATTACCCACCTTGGCCGGTATATTCGAGGCGATCACATCAAACCGCCTGTCACGAATCCGGTCGAAACCGTTGCTGAGTAATGCCTCTGCGTTGTCGATATGATTGAGGGCAATATTTTTCTGACTGAAGTCGATTGCCACATAATCCTTGTCCACAAGAGTCGTCTTGCCAGCGGGTGCCAGTTTTGCCAGGGTGAGCCCGATAGGACCATAACCGCAACCCAGGTCGAGGCAGTCATCGTTTTGCTCGATTTCTACCCGATCCAGCAACATCCGGGAGCCTTCATCCACCTCTCGCGGTGAAAACAGGCCCCAGGTTGAATGGAAGGTAAGAGACTGGCCGCGCAAGGTATCCTGAAAGACGATGTCCTTGCGCAGCTTGTCGATAGGGTTCTGGCCCATTGCTGGTCAATCCGCGCTGTATTCGTGACTTGAACGTGAAATCAAATTTTTCGATATCCGATATATTGTCACGACATTGGCGCTTTTTACACCTGACTTATTTAACAAAGAAGGTGTTGACCGCGGCTTCCAGGGTTTCACGCATGTCCGGGTCATCGGTCAGCGGGGTAACCAGGGTCATGATACAAGACGCAACCGGATCGATACCCTTGTTGATCAACTGGCCGGCATAGACCAGCAATCGGGTCGATATGCCTTCATCAAGGCCGTGGCCCTTCAGGTTACGCGCGCGATGTGCAATCTGGACCAGTTTACCGGCGGTTTCCGAATCGATACCGGTTTCCAGGGCAACGATTTCAGTTTCGTCCTTCTCATCAGGGTAATCAAAGTCCAGGGCACCGAAACGTTGTTTGGTAGACTGTTTAAGGTCCTTCATCAGACTCTGGTAACCCGGGTTGTAAGAAATCACCAGCTGGAAATCTTCATGTGCCTCGATCAGCTCGCCCTTCTTTTCCAGCGGCAGGCTACGGCGGTGATCGGTCAGGGGATGGATCACAACAGTGGTGTCCTGGCGGGCTTCGACGATTTCATCCAGGTAACAGATTGCACCGATGCGAGCGGCGGTGGTCAGAGGACCGTCCTGCCACTTGGTACCGTCCTTGTCGAGCAGGAAACGACCGACCAGGTCAGAGGCGGTCATGTCTTCATTACAGGCGACGGTGATCAATGGTTTTTTCAGTTTCCATGCCATGTATTCGACGAAACGGGATTTACCGCAACCGGTTGGACCCTTGAGCATCATAGGCATGCGCGCGCTATAAGCGGCCTCGTACAGCTCCACTTCATTGCTGACCGGTTTGTAAAACGGTTCAGTATGAATATTATATTGTTCGACGTTTAGTTTACTCATGGCCAAACTCCTGAGTTTGCATGTCTTCAAATATTATTAACTCGGCATTGCAGGAGAATTGCGCTGCGGAAGCAGGTTGCCGGGCTAATAATACTTAATTCTTGTGAAGCCAAAAGCCCCTGTCCGAAAAATCCGGGCAGGGGCTTCCGATTTCCAAATTACCGCTTATTGCCAGCCATGGCCGCGCGGCATAACGTACATCCTGTACATGGCCCTACCGGTTCAGGTCTTGATCGGACCACGGAAGATAACCATTGAAGCACCCTGGGACTGTGCATAGTTGTCATAGCCAACCAGGCGCACATGGTTATTCGGATGGGCCTTATGGCAGGCTTCCGCTTCAGCCAGGATCTTGTCCACGTCGGTTTCACCGAACATAGGCAGTTTCCACATGTACCAGTAGTGGTCAAAGGCATTTTCCGGTTCGGTATGTTCGATTGCCGGGTTCCAGCCTTTTGAAACAATATACTCGACCTGCTGCTTGATCTTGTCCTTGGACATTTCAGGCAGGTAAGAGAAGGTTTCAAATTTACGGCTTGAAGCATCGGTCAAGCTAGATTTGTAGTCTTGCATATCGCTCATTGCATTAATCTCCAAAATTCAAATTCAAATTCGATTCAGAAGGCGAGCGGATAAATCCGCTCGCCGATTTTTGTCGAATGGTCGTGATTACTTGTGAGCCACGTCCAGCTTGTCGACAGTGTCGAATTCGAACTTGATTTCCTTCCAGGTTTCCATCGCCATCTTGAGCTCGGGGCTGTTCTTGGCAGCTTCGGTAAGAATTTCCTTACCTTCCTTCTCCAGTTCACGACCCTGGTTACGAGCTTCAACACAAGCTTCAACGGCAACACGGTTGGCCGCGGCGCCGGCTGCGTTACCCCAGGGATGACCCAGTGTGCCGCCACCGAACTGCAGAACGGAGTCGTCACCGAAGATGGTTACCAGCGCAGGCATGTGCCAGACGTGAATACCACCGGAAGCAACTG
>JASFNY010000095.1:0-6938 GCA_050116795.1 Thiohalophilus sp. | reverse complement strand
CCGCCCGGCAATCAACGCCGGTCTGTCGGTTTCCCGTGTTGGTGGTGCCGCCCAGACCAAGATCATCAAGAAACTCGGTGGCGGTGTGCGTTTGATGCTGGCCCAGTATCGCGAACTGGCGGCCTTCGCCCAGTTTGCTTCGGACCTGGATGAAGCTACCCGTAAGCAGATCGAACGGGGTCAGCGCGTTACCGAACTGATGAAGCAGAAACAGTATGCGCCGATGGGTGTTGCCGAGCAGGCTTTCTCGCTGTTTGCCGCTAACGAAGGCTTGCTGGATGACGTGGAAGTCAAGAAGATAGTGGATTTCGAGGCAGCCATGCAGGCTTACCTGAAATCCAATAACGCCGAACTGGTCAAGCAGATCAACGAAAGCGGTGACTTCAACGACGAGATTGCAGACGCCATGAAAGCTGCAATCGAGAAATTCAAAGCCAGCAGTACCTGGTAAGCGGGGTTATCGCAATGGCGAGTGGTAAAGAAATTCGCTCTCAGATCAGCAGCGTTAAAAACACGCAGAAGATCACCAGCGCCATGGAAATGGTAGCGGCGAGCAAGATGCGCAAGGCCCAGGATCGCATGGCCAGTTCACGTCCATATGCGGACAAGATGCGTGGTGTTATCGACCACCTGGCCTTTGCCCATCCCGAATACAAGCACCCGTATCTGCTTGAGCGCGAGATCAGCCGTGTTGGTTACATCATTATCTCCTCCGACCGTGGTCTGTGTGGTGGCCTGAACAACAACATGTTCAAGGCAGTCATCAACGACATGAAGAAGTACCAGGAACAGGGCGTGGAAATGGACCTGTGTACCATCGGCCAGAAAGGGCTCGGCTTCTTCAAGCGGATTACCGGCAACATCAAGGCCCAGGCCACGCATCTGGGTGATGCGCCGTCAGTCACCGATGTAATCGGTACGGTCAAGGTGATGCTGGATGCCTACGACAACGGCGAGATCGATCGCCTGTTCGTGGTTTACAACCGTTTCGTCAATACCATGACCCAGCAGCCGACGATCGAACAGCTGCTGCCAGTGGCATCGAGCGAGAAAGACGAAGAGCTCGAATACCACTGGGACTATATTTACGAGCCGGACGCCAAGGGAGTACTGGATGGCCTGCTGGTGCGTTTTATCGAATCCCAGGTTTATCAGGGTGTCGTGGAAAACGTCGCCTGTGAAATGGCTGCACGAATGGTAGCAATGAAGGCCGCTTCCGATAACGCCGGTGACCTTATCGGTGAATTGCAGCTGGCCTATAACAAGGCACGCCAGGCTGCAATCACTCAGGAGCTGTCCGAGATCGTTTCGGGCGCTGCCGCAGTTTAAAGATTTTAAGACAAAGTTACAGGGGAACTGACTAATGAGTTCTGGAAAAATCGTACAAATCATCGGTGCGGTCATCGACGTGGAATTCCCACGTGACCAGATGCCGAAAGTGTATGACGCACTGACGGTCGAAGAGACTGGCCTGACCCTCGAAGTCCAGCAGCAGCTGGGCGACGGCGTCGTTCGTACCATCGCCATGGGTAGCACGGATGGCCTGAAGCGTGAAACCGCGGTTGCCAATACCGGCGCGCCGATCAGCGTCCCGGTCGGCCGCAAGACCCTGGGTCGCGTCATGGACGTGCTGGGTAATCCCGTGGACGAGCAGGGTGATATTGGCTCGGATGAAACCATGCCGATTCACCGCAAGCCGCCGACCTATGCCGAGCAGGCTGCCAGCGTGGAAATCCTGGAGACCGGCATCAAGGTAATCGACCTGGTCATGCCGATCGCCAAGGGCGGCAAGATCGGGTTGTTCGGGGGTGCTGGTGTGGGCAAGACCGTTACCCTGATGGAACTGATCAACAACATCGCGGTACAGCAGGAAGGTCTGTCGGTATTCGCCGGTGTCGGTGAACGTACCCGTGAAGGTAACGACTTCTACTATGAAATGAAGGAAGCTGGTGTACTCGACAAGGTTGCGATGGTTTACGGACAGATGAACGAGCCGCCGGGTAACCGTCTGCGTGTTGCCCTGTCCGGTCTGACTATGGCCGAATACTTCCGTGATGAAGGCCGTGACGTACTGATGTTCATCGACAACATCTACCGTTACACCCTGGCCGGTACCGAGGTATCCGCCCTGCTGGGTCGTATGCCTTCCGCGGTAGGTTACCAGCCGACCCTGGCGGAAGAGATGGGCGTTCTGCAGGAACGTATCACCTCCACCAAGACCGGCTCGATCACCTCGTTCCAGGCCGTTTACGTTCCCGCGGACGACCTGACCGACCCGTCACCGGCCACCACCTTCTCGCATCTGGACGCTACCCTGGTACTGGCCCGTTCGATTGCCGAGCTGGGTATCTATCCGGCTGTGGATCCGCTCGATTCCACTTCCCGCCAGCTGGACCCGCTGGTTGTAGGTGAAGAGCACTACGAAGTGGCCCGCGCGGTACAGGGTACCCTGCAGCGCTACAAGGAGCTGAAGGATATCATCGCGATTCTGGGTATGGACGAACTGTCCGAAGAAGACAAACTGGCCGTATCCCGTGCGCGTAAGATTCAGCGCTTCCTGTCCCAGCCGTTCTCCGTGGCCGAAGTATTCACCGGTGCGCCGGGTAAATACGTTTCCCTGAAAGACACCATTCACGGTTTCAAGGGCATCGTTGACGGCGAATACGACAGCATTCCGGAACAGGCCTTCTACATGGTGGGTACCATCGAAGAAGCCCTGGAGAAAGCCAAGTCCCTGTAAACGGGCGAGGAGATGAACATGGCGATGACCATGCATGTAGACATCGTAAGTGCCGAAGCGGAGATTTTCTCCGGAACAGCGGAAGTCGTGGTGGCACCTGCCAGCACCGGCGAGGTGGGGATCTATCCCCGCCATACCCAGCTGCTGGCACCCCTCAAGCCCGGTGAAGTCCGTGTCACCAAGCAGGGCGGCGAGGAAGAGAGCTTTTACGTCTCCGGCGGGATTCTCGAGGTCCAGCCCCATCATGTGACCGTGCTGTCGGATACCGCAGTGCGGGCCCACGACCTGGATGAGGCGGCTGCCCTGGAAGCCAAGCAGGCGGCCGAGCAGGAACTCAAGGATCGATCCGGTGAAATGGAACTGGCCGAGGCCCAGGCCAGGCTGGCCGAAGCCGTTGCCCAGTTGCAGACTATCCAGAAGCTGCGCAAGAAACGCTGATTTCGCACGAAAAGATGAGCATGTCAGAGCAAAGGGGCAGTTGTTATACTGCCCCTTTCTTATTGGGCTTTCAGACACAGGAGATCGGTGTGGACCAGCCAGCAGCGCAGGCCGAAGCGTCGATGCCGACACTGAATTAATTCCGCGGGTCGCTACACTACAATCCTGATTATGGGCAAAACAAATCTGAATATCGTTATCCTCGCCGCCGGTCAGGGCACTCGCATGCGTTCAAGCCTGCCCAAGGTATTGCACTCGCTGGCCGGCAAACCGATGTTGCAGCATGTCATCGACACTGCGCGGGAGTTACGGCCGGGCAAATTAAGCGTGATCTACGGCCACGGAGGAGAACAGGTCCCGCAGGCAATCGAAGATCCTGATATCACCTGGGTCTTGCAGGCGGAACAGCTCGGCACCGGGCATGCTGTTATGCAGGCACTGCCCAATGTGTCTGACCAGGATATCGTGCTGGTGCTGTACGGCGATGTACCGCTGCTGGACAGTGACACTCTGGCCCAGTTGACCGAGCATGCCGGTGGATCACTCTGCCTGTTGACAGTACATCTGGACGATCCTTCCGGATACGGGCGCATCATACGTAATGAACATGGACAGGTCGTTGCCATCATCGAGCACAAGGATGCCGATGAGATGCAGCGCCGCATCAGTGAGGTGAATACCGGGATACTGGCTGTTAATGGTGGCCGCTTGAGGGGCTGGCTTGAGAAGCTCGAAAACAACAATGCCCAGGGTGAATATTACCTGACCGATATCATCGCCATGGCGGTGGCCGACGGGATTCAGATCGAGATCAGCCATCCTGCGAAAGTGAACGAGGTGCTCGGGGTCAACAGCCGCCGGCAACTCGCGGAACTGGAGCGGGAGTACCAGTTACAGCAGGCAGAACGTTTGATGGACAAGGGTGTCAGCCTGGTGGATCCAAACAGAATCGATATTCGTGGCAGTCTCGATTGCGGCAAGGATGTCACGCTCGACATCAACGTGATCATCGAAGGTAACGTGGTACTTGGTGATAATGTCAATGTCGGTGCCAATTGCCTGCTGAAGAACTGTGAAGTTGCCGAAGGCGTCGAAATTATGCCCATGAGTATTATCGAGGAGGCAAAAATCGGTAGCGGCAGCCGAATCGGACCTTTTGCCCGAATCCGTCCCGGGACCGAGCTGGCGGCCAACACACATATCGGTAATTTCGTGGAACTGAAAAACAGCCAGGTGGGTGAAGGTACCAAGATCAATCACCTGAGTTATATCGGCGATGCCGGGATTGGCAAGCACAGCAATATCGGTGCCGGTGTGATCACCTGCAACTACGACGGCGCCAACAAGCACCGGACCGAGATTGGCGATGACACCTTCATCGGTTCGGATTCACAACTTGTCGCGCCGGTAAAAATCGGTGACGGGGCGACCATCGGCGCCGGTACCACCCTGACCGGGAATGCCCCAGCGGGCGATTTGACCCTGAGTCGAACCAAGCAGAAAACCATCAAGGGCTGGAAACGGCCGGCAAAGAAAAAAGACTAGTCTCATGTGCGGTATTGTTGGCGGTATTTCCCATCGCGATATCACCCCCGTTCTGGTGGACGGGCTGAAGCGACTCGAGTATCGCGGCTATGATTCGGCCGGCGTTGCCGTGCTGGATGCGCAGAACTGCCTGACCCGGGTGCGCACCGTCGGCAAGATCGCAAACCTGCAAAAGGAACTCGAGACAACGCCAGCTTCCGGTCAAGTCGGCATCGGGCATACACGCTGGGCGACGCATGGTGAACCTGCCACGCATAACGCACATCCGCATGTGTGTAACCACATGGTGGCCCTGGTTCACAACGGTATCATCGAAAACTTCGAGGGACTGAAACACACCCAGCTTGCCGAAGAGTACCTGTTTACTTCGGATACAGACTCCGAGGTCATTGTGCACCAGTTACACAAGCACCTGAACCAGGGAAAAGGGTTGCTGGAAGCGGTACAGGATACCGTTGCCGACCTGGAAGGTGCCTATGCGCTGGGTGCGGTGTGTAATTCCGAACCCGACAAGCTGGTGGCGGCACGGCGAGGATCTCCGCTGGTCATCGGCGTAGGTGAAAACGAAAATTATATTGCCTCGGACATGGCGGCCTTGCTGCCGGTGACCAATCGCTTTTATATACTCGAAGAAGGCGATGTTGCGTTAATCACGCGTGACGGTGTCACGATATTCGATGAACAGCGTCGTCCGGTACAGCGCGCGATCCACGAAAGTAAACTCAGCAGCGATGCAGTTGAACGTGGTGAGTATGCACATTACATGCTCAAGGAGATCTATGAGCAGCCACAGGCCATTGCCGAGACCCTGGAGGGTCGACTGGGTGAGGACAGGGTACTGGAAGCCAGTTTTGGGCCAAAAGCCGAAGCCATCTTCGAGCAAATAAAGAATGTCCAGATCGTCGCCTGCGGGACCAGTTACCATGCCGGTATGATCGCCAAGTACGGATTCGAATCGGTGACCAGCCTGCCCTGTAATGTCGAGGTGGCCAGCGAGTTTCGTTATCGCAAGCATGTGGTATTGCCCGACACGTTGTTTATTACCATTTCCCAGTCAGGTGAGACCGCCGATACCCTGGCCGCATTACGGCTGGCCAAGCAGCTCGGTTACGAGCATACCCTGGCAATCTGTAATGTTCCGGAAAGCTCACTGGTGCGGGAGTCCGAATTATCGATGATGACACGCGCGGGTCCAGAGATCGGCGTGGCATCCACCAAGGCGTTTACAACCCAGCTGGTGGCAATTCTCCTGTTGCTGGTGGTGCTTGCCAGGCGCCATGGCCTGGCTCAGGAAACCGAGGCCAAGGTGGTCGACCAGTTACGTCATCTGCCGGGAATCATCGAGGAAGTGTTAAAGCTGGACGGTGAGATTCAAAAGCTGGCCACACAGTTCGCCGACAAGCAGCACGCGTTGTTCCTGGGTCGCGGCATGATGTATCCAGTGGCCCTGGAAGGCGCACTAAAACTAAAAGAGATTTCCTATATTCATGCCGAAGGCTATCCGGCCGGTGAGTTAAAACATGGGCCATTGGCACTGGTCGATGCCAACGTGCCAATCGTGGCCGTCGCGCCGAACGATAAGCTGCTGGACAAGCTCAAGTCAAACCTTCAGGAAGTCCGCGCCCGTGGTGGACGCCTGTATGTGTTTGCCGAACAGCATACGGAAGTCAAATCGGGTGAAGGTGTCACCGTACTGGAGATTGCGCCGGTGGACATTGCCATCTCGCCGATTATCTTCACTGTCCCGCTGCAACTCCTTGCCTATCACGTTGCCCTGCTGAAAGGTACCGATGTCGATCAGCCGCGTAACCTGGCAAAAAGTGTCACTGTCGAATAATCCGGATACTGTTGTACATTCGGGCTATGTCACGCAGCCTGAGTCTTTAGTCTATCTTCAAGAAGTTCAGCGCAGCCCGGCTCATTTCCTATCCGACGAAACGGGCTCAAATAGAAATACACCTGCAATAATTCCGTTGTATTCAGGATAATTCCTGAATATGGTTTTGTAATTCAATTCTTATGCATCAAAGCAAGGCATGCAGATGAAATTCAAAATTCGTCGTAATCTTGTTTTTGTAATGGGTTTGTTAGTCGGCATTGGCGCGATATTACCTGCGCAACAGGTCTGGTCCGATGAGACGAACGATTTCATTCAGCACTGGCAAATTGACAAGCAATGGACAGGGGATCTGGATGGGATGAAAGAGCGCCGGAT
>JASFNY010000094.1:0-6944 GCA_050116795.1 Thiohalophilus sp. | reverse complement strand
ACAATCCTGGCCGGAAGCACCGGACGAAACCGGATTACTATACGAAGCATGGCAAAAGCGGATGAACAGTCCGGGCACCTCTGCCGTGGGCCGACTGTTCGATGCCGCGGCTGCCCTGATCGGGTTATGCCACAGCGCCAGTTTCGAGGGACAGGCACCTATGCAACTGGAACAACTGGCCAACCAGGCACATCACTCAGGGATCGAATTGCCGTTATATCGTGACAACGGGGAACTATGGCGTAGTGACTGGATTCCCTTGCTCGATCTGCTGCAGGATGAGACGCTGACCCCGGCGCAACGGGCATATGGATTTCATCGAAGCCTGTCACGTGCCCTGCTCGCACAGGTCCGGCAGTTAAGAGAAGAGTACGGTGAATTCGCCATCGGGCTGAGCGGCGGAGTATTCCAGAACCGTTTACTCTGTGACCTGGTCATGCAAGAGTGTCAGCAACGGGGATGGCCGGTATATCTGCCCCGGCAAGTGCCGGTGAACGACGCCGGTCTCTGCTATGGACAGGTCATCGAAATGCTCGCGCGTGAACCACAAAACAACATAACTGCATGACAAACTCCACCGAAACACATATCTCGCTGGCTCACGGCAACGGCGGCCGACTGATGCGGGAACTGATCGAAGAACTGATCGCGGCTGCTCTGGGCGATCGATTACTGGATATCGAAAATGACGCCGCCCAAATCAACCTCGACAATGGCGAAGCCGAGGTCCTGATTACCACCGACGGGTTCACGGTCAAACCGTTGGAGTTTCCTGGTGGCAACATCGGTTCCCTGGCAGTACACGGAACGATCAACGACCTGGCGGTCAGCGGTGCAATCCCTCAATACCTGACCCTTAACCTGTTTATTGAAGAAGGTCTGGAAATGGCCCTGTTCACGCGGCTTCTTCGAAGCCTGGCTGACGCCGCGCGCGAAGCCGACGTCCTGATCGCCTGCGGTGACACCAAGGTCGTACCTCGCGGCGAAGGCAGCGGCCTGTATATGGCGACTACCGGGGTCGGTCTGCGACCGCGACATCTTAAACCGGGGCTGTCGCGTATCCAACCGGGTGACGCGATCCTGGTCAGCGGCCCGGTCGGCGATCACGGCATTGCCGTGATGCTGGCCCGGGAACAGTTTGGGCTGCGTGGCGATGTCCGTTCCGATGCTGCCAGCGTCCTGCCCTTCACTACCGCGGCGGCGGATTTCAGCGGCCTGCGTTACATGCGGGATCCCACCCGGGGCGGGTTGGCCACGGTGCTGCATGAACTGCACCAGGCCACAGGACTGGGTGTCCGTGCAAACGAAGCTCGAATACCGGTGCGTGACCCGGTCAGGTCGGTTTGCGAAATGCTTGGCTACGATCCCTACTATCTGGCGTGCGAAGGTCGTGTGGTCGCTGTCATCGACCCATTACAGGCCGACGAGCTGTTACAGGCCTGGAGACAATTACCCTCGGGGGAACTGGCCGCCAGGATAGGCGAGCTTAACAGTCAGGATTTCGCTGTCGTCCTGGAGACCGAGCTTGGCGGAGAGCGTGCGCTGGAAGAACTGGAAGACGATCCCCTGCCTCGAATCTGCTAACGAACAAACAGTTCACAAACCTCTGCATAAAATACCACCACAAGTGTTACCAGATTGTGACGTAGTATTTTTTCACATGACGATTGCCAAACGCCTGATGGCTGCTAATCTTAATTCAATAATACTTGCCGATATGGCCATGAGATACAGATTCATGGTTCATAGTAACTATCGAGACGTACCACAGGCTGTCGAATGTATAAGAATAAAAGCTTACATGTTTACTCGACTACTATTCTTACTACGCTACTGTTGCTGATCAGTTCTACAGCTAATAGCGCCGATGGAGACAAACTCTTCCAGCAGTATTGTGCACGTTGCCATCAGACAGCAACTGCAATTAAAACCATGCCGGACGAAATCGTAAACGTATTTACCTCCGGCGCAATTCGTCAACACCGTTTTAACCTCAACGACGATACCCTCGAAGCTATCGTCTCCTACATCAAGCAGGTTAACTCATAGACATGCAAACACTGGTACTTGGCATCGGTAATACACTTTTGAGTGACGAAGGTATCGGCGTGCATGTCATTCACCAGTTACAGGAACAACATTCTCAATTACCCGGAACCCGTTTTATTGACGGTGGCACACTCAGCTTCACCCTGGCAGCTGATATAGAAGAGGCTGATAATCTGATTGTCATCGATGCCACCCAGTTGCATGCCGAACCCGGCACCATAAAAACCTTTATCAATGACGAAATGGACCACTTCCTGGGTACCGGTAATAAACGCAGTGTGCATGAAGTAAGCCTGCTGGATCTGATCCACATCAGCCGCATGACCGGTCACTTTCCGAAGCACCGGGCACTGGTCGGAATTCAGCCGCAAAAACTCGACTGGGGAGAAGCACCGACCGAGGCCGTGTCAGCAGCCATACCCATGGTCTGCGACAAGGTGATCGAAACTATACGGAGCTGGCAAGCATGAGCAAACTGGAAGACATCCAGGTCAACGTCGAAGCCCCGGCCTCACCCAGCCAGCTGCTGGCGATTTTGACCGAATTGCAAACCAAGCTGGAAAGCCTGCTCAAAAATGGTGACAGCGATTCAATCGACCTTCGTACCCTGCCAATGTTTCCCGGTGATTATGAACTCCTCAAGGAAACACTGGGATATGGAGAAATCAATGTAAGCATCGATGCCATGGGACCCACTGAAATCTACGAAACTGCGATTCCCGGTGTCTGGTGGATTACCCATTACAACAGCGACGATGAAAATATTGCCGAATATATCGAGATTACGGAATTGCCGGAACTGATCAAAACCGACCCGGTCGAAATTCAACAGGCCGGGTCACGACTTCAACAACTGATTGATGACGTAAATCAGCACAACCTCAACAGCTAACGAGGAGACAGTGATGAAGCAGGATGAAACACTAGCCGAATATCTGCAACAACAGGGCATAAGTCGACGCGGCTTTCTCAAATTCTGTGCCGCCACTGCCTCGATGCTGGCATTGTCGCCCAACATGGCCGGCGCCATCGCTGATGCTCTCGGCAAGGCGCGACGTCCATCGGTCATCTGGCTGTCTTTCCAGGAGTGTACCGGTTGCACCGAGTCACTAACCCGATCGCACAGTCCCTCGATAGAGAACCTGATTCTGAATGCCATTTCCCTGGATTATCACCACACCCTGCAGGCCGCCTCGGGCACAGCCGCGGAGCAGGCCCGGGAACAGGCCATGCATGACAATGAAGGCAAATACCTGCTCATCGTCGACGGCTCGATCCCGACCGGCGCCGAGGGGGCTTTTTCCACCATCGCCGGTACAACTAACATGCAGATGCTGCATGATGTAGCCAAGGGTGCAGCAGCTATTATCTCCGTCGGCACCTGTGCATCGTTTGGCGGTATCCCCTTTGCCAACCCCAATCCGACAGGTGCGGTGCCGGTGACGGATCTCATCAAGGACAAACCTGTCATCAACGTTCCGGGGTGTCCGCCGATTCCAATCGTGATCACCGGTGTGCTTTCACACTACCTGACCTTCGGTACCCTGCCGGAAGTGGACAACCTGCAACGCCCGTTGTCCTTTTTCGGCGACACGATTCACGATCGCTGTTATCGCCGACCCTTCTACGACCAGGGCAAGTTTGCCAAGAGTTTTGATGACGAGGGAGCGCGCAACGGCTGGTGCCTGTATGAACTCGGTTGCAAGGGTCCCACGACCTACAACGCCTGCGCCACTGCCAAGTGGAACGGTGGTGTCAGCTTCCCGATCGAATCGGGGCATCCCTGCCTGGGTTGCTCTGAACCCAATTTCTGGGATGCCGGCAGTTTTTACAGTGCGCTGCCGATATCCACTGAAGACCTCGGCGAAGCCGCGGCCGGTGCCATTGCAGCCGGTGCTGTAGCCGGTGTGGCCTATGGCCTCTACGATCGCAAGAAACGCCATGACGCCATGAAAGCACACACCAAGATGTCAGTCGAAGACCTGGGAGACGAACAATGACAGAAACTGAACTCCTGACCTGGCTACGCGGCACCGGCTTGCAAATCGCCCTGTCGATATTCCTGCTCGGACTGTTGTTCCGGGTTATACAGAATCTCGTCGTTGGCCGTTCCCGAGAGCTGGCCCGGGCCAAGGGCGACAGGATGAAACATGGCCTGGTCACCATCTGGAAGCGCTCATTCTTCCACCCGCACATGACTCACCGTGGCTATTTCACGTTGATTGCCGGTTATATATTTCATCTCGGCTTTTTGATTACACTGTTTTTACTAAGCCAACACATTATCCTTTTCAAAAGTGTTCTGGGTTTTGGATGGCCGGCCCTACCGCCCACGCTTATCGATCTGACTGCCTTGCTGAGTATCGCCGCACTTATTGCGATCCTGATACACCGTCTCATGGATCCGGTGTTGCAACAGATCAGTGATTATCAGGATTACCTGGCCTGGCTGCTGACTCTGCTACCACTGGCCACCGGTTACCTGGTCATGCACCCCGTGGGCATTCCCTACAAATGGGCGCTGATATCACATTTGCTCAGCATTGAACTGTTACTGATTGCTATACCATTCACCAAACTGAGCCATATGCTCTCGATCTTCATATCCCGCTGGTACAACGGTGCCATCGCAGGTTACAGAGGTATCCAATCATGAGTACGACAGCCCATCGCGCCATCAAGTCGCTGCTGGAGCATATCGACGCACCTATTGCTTCGTATTTCACCAGTTGCGTGCACTGCGGCATGTGTGCAGACGCCTGCCTGTTCTATACCGAAACCCAGGACCCGAAATACACGCCCATCTACAAGGTCAAGCCGTTCCGCAAGGTCTGGCAGCAGGAGTACACCTTTATGGGCAAACTGATGAAGACCCTTGGGCTCGCAAAACCGGTTACCGATGAGGAACTGGCCGAGTGGGAAGAGCTGGTATATGACACCTGTACCCTGTGCGGGCGCTGTTCCCTGGTGTGCCCGATGGGCAACGACATCACCTACATGATTCGCCATTTCCGCGAAGGGATGGCCGCCTCGGGCCATGCGCCGGAAGGTCTCAAGGGCGCCATGAAACGTGCCATCGACATCGGCAGCCCCATGGGTGTGACGCTCAAGACCCTGAAAGCGCAAATCGAGCACGCCGAGAAAGAAACCGGACTGACCATTCCTATGGACAAGGAAGGCGCCGATTACATGATGTTGCTCTCCTCCGCCGAAATCGCGCAATTCAATGAAATCATTCCCGCAGTGGCACGCATCTTCAATCAGGCTGGTGTCTCCTGGACACTGGCTTCGGATGCTTTCGAGGGTACCAACACCGGTGTGCAGATCGGCTCGACCGATCTGGCGGCGATATTGATAAACCGTATAGTCGATGCGGCGGAACGCCTGAAGGTCAAAACCGTCATCAGCCCGGAATGCGGTCATGCTTATATGGCGCTGCGCTGGGAAGGTCCCAACCTGATCGGCCGGGCTTATCCCTTTGAGGTGAAAAACATTCTGGAAGTGCTGGATGAACTACGTGCCCAGGGCAAAATCAAACTCAATGGCAAGCTGGAGGAAAGGGTCACTTTTCACGATCCCTGCCAGATAGTACGTCGCGGTGGTGTCGAGCAGCAACCGCGTAATCTGCTCAAGGAATTCACTACTGACTTTGTCGAAATGACAGAACACGGCCAGTTCAACTGGTGCTGTGGCGGTGGCGGCGGCGTCAGTGCCAATGAACGTGCTGAACCGCTGCGCGTCAAGGTATTCAGTCGCAAGAAGAAACAACTCGACGAACTCAATGTGGAGAAAATTATTACCGCCTGTTCCAACTGCCGGAACATGCTGGAAGATGGACTGGAACACTATCACATGGATGATATTGAAGTGGTCGGCCTGACCGAAACAATGGCGGAGTACCTGGTCGAGTCCGGTTCCTCACAACAACAGGAGAATGATAAATGAGTGAACGTGTCGTTGTTGATCCGATTACACGCATAGAAGGTCATCTGCGTATCGAGGCGCAGACGAATGGCGACACCATCACCGAAGCCTATTCTTCCGGGACCATGGTGCGCGGTATTGAAATTATTCTGCGTGGTCGTGACCCGCGTGATGCCTGGGCCTTTGCCCAGCGAATTTGCGGAGTCTGTACACTGGTCCATGGCATTGCCTCGGTCAGGGCCGTGGAAGATGCATTGAATTACGAAATTCCACCCAATGCGCAGCTGATTCGTAACCTGATGATTGCCGCGCAGTATGTACATGATCATGTGATGCACTTCTATCACCTGCATGCGCTTGACTGGGTCGATGTCGTCTCGGCGCTGGATGCGGATCCCAAGGCCACTTCGCAACTGGCACAACAGGTCAGTCCATCCTGGCCGAAAAGCTCGCCGGGCTATTTCGCCGACATGAAGAAAAAGCTAAAGGACTTCGTGGAAAGCGGCCAACTGGGTATCTTTGCCAACGGTTACTGGGGACATCCGGCCTACAAACTGCCTCCCGAGGCCAACCTGATGGCCGTGGCCCATTATCTTGAGGCCCTGAGCTGGCAACGCAACGTGGTGCAACTGCATACCATCTTTGGTGGCAAGAACCCGCATCCCAATTTCCTGGTCGGCGGCTCACCCTCTGCGATCAGTATCGATCCTGGTCACGAAGGCCAGGGTAAAGGACCGCGGTATCGCGGTGGTGTCGGTGCAACCGCTTTGAACCAGAATGGTCTGTCCCAGATCAAGGACATCATCGAGAATATGCAACGCTTCGTGGACCAGGTTTACCTACCCGACACGCTGGCGATTGCAGGCTTTTATAAAGACTGGGCCAAACAGGGCGAAGGTACCGGCAACTTCATGAGCTATGGTGACTTCCCTGCCACTACAATGGACGATATCGGATCGTTCCTGGTTCCA
>JASFNY010000093.1:0-6966 GCA_050116795.1 Thiohalophilus sp. | reverse complement strand
GCAGGGTTTTTTTGCTGCCCCATAGCAGGGAATTGGATGACACCATCTCTGACACGGCCATGCCCGCGCCCAGTTGCTTGCACAACTGGCGAAAAGGCAGATCAGTCACACCCGCCATGGGGGCGAGTATCAACGGATTGCCGAGCTGATAAGGGCCGATACGCATAATTGATGTCTTAAGGCTGACCCGTGCTCTCCGGCACGGGCGGATTATCATACCCGTTCGGCCTCACGGGATAAAGCAGGAAAAGCGCAGGACGGGGCTTGCCATTCTCGCCATCCTGATCTACGGACCGACCCGCGCGATGAGACTGGCGCGTATCGGCAGCGAGTCATGGTTCACATAAAGTTGAATTCAAAGTTGACAGCGTTACTGCCGGGGTCAACAACGTCGAGTTTGATTTGCAGGGGCGTTTGGGGCTGCATCAACATGAAGGGGGAATAACGATCACCGAGGTAATCCCTCGGGGTGAAGCGGCGCTGGGCGACCCGGTTTCCCGACAGGTCGAACAGGGTTACCTGCAGATCCGGGTAGGACTGTGCGAATTCCGCCTCGTTAATCAAGGTGGCAGTGATCAGCAGGGCCTTTTTATTGTCCGGATGCGCGCGTACATCCCGGTTGGCCAGGCGAATCTTCTCGAGATCCTGGTTCGTAGTAAAGTGACAGTCTGCATACTGGCAGAGTCGTTCCAGATAGGGGCGACTTTGCGGCAGCCAGCGGTCGACATCCAGTGGTCGAAACAGCAATAGCTGACCGGCCATAAGAACAAGCAATATCAGAATCAACAGGCTGCTGCCGGTGATGGCCAGCCAGCTGCGAGGTTTTGGCGGTTCAACTGCCAGGGACTCACGCAGTCGCAGTGGAACTTTGTCCTCGCTGCCAGTCTGTTTGTCTTCGTCATCCACGAAATCCAGCTGGCTGGCCAGTTCGTCACGATCCTGCTCGTCTATTGGCTCGGCGGGAGGTTCCGGCGCCGGTTCGTTGCCGGCGATTTCCTCGATTTCTTCGATTTCGTCCAGTTCTTCTAATTCCTGGCTCTCACCAATCAGCTCTGCGGCATCCGTATCGGCTTCCAGATCGGCGAACAGGTTGTCGATGGCCTGGCCCAGTTCATCACGTGAAGTGGACGGAGTGGAATCCTTTGGAAGTTGCTTTGAGTCAGGGCGCTTCGGTGCCGGTTCTTCTGTTTCAGGCGACAACTGCTGGTTCAGTTCGGCCAGAATGTCGTCGAGTTCCTGCTCGGAAACGATCTCGTCATCATCATCGAAGTCGTTGTACTTGTAAGGTCCCTGGTTTTCTTCTGTCGCGGGCTGATCATCAGAGCCGCTCTCTGTCATCGGCTCGAATGTAGAGAAATCTGGTACAGGAAGATCATGCACGGTATCCGGTTCGTCGATCTCGGCCGGGATATCCTCAGGCGGCAGGATCTCCTCCGGCTCTGTCGGAATCGGGATCGGTTTTTCCTCCGGCTCGACAGGCGCTTCGGAGTCCATAAACAGATCTATATGATTGGAGTCACGTACCGGCTCGCTGGCTGGCGGTTGTTGCGGGGGTGCGGGCGTCGCAGGCGCGGTCGCCGGTGATTCTTCCACGGTCTGACCAGGCAGCGGTTTGAGGTGCTGGCGGGCATTGAAGACCGTTTTGCATTTACCGCAGCGGACCTTGCCCTGCGCCACGGCCAGTTGTGCCTCGGTGATTCGAAAACAGGTTCGGCATGCCGGACAACAGGTCAGCATAGCGGCCTCAAATGTCCTTGTTGGGTACGGTGTGGCATGGCGGCATCATAACATGGCTCGCTGCGGGTCAGTGCCGGGTTCCTTGCAGGCAGACCCAGTCCTCGATTTGACGATAGAGAAGCATGTCGAAGTAGGGTCGGTAGGCGGCCATCACTTCCTGCATTTGTTCATCCAGAATACCGGCCAGCACGATCGTTCCACCGCTTTGAACATGCCCAGCCAGTTGCGGCGCCAGTTCGATGAGCGGGCCGGCCAGGATATTGGCCAGCAGCAGCGGCACCCGAATCTCTTCGGGCATCTCTTCAGGCAGGTGCAGGCTGACACCCTCGTGAATGTCATTCTTCTGCAGATTGTCAGCCGTGGCCAGCAGGGCCTGGGGATCGTTGTCTACTCCCCACAATTGCCGCGCACCGAGCTTGCGCGCTGCAATGGCGAGAATGCCTGAACCGCATCCGTAATCGATCACATCCTTACCCCGGGGTGAATGGGCATCCAGCCATTCCAGGCATAAACGTGTGGTGGGATGGGTCCCGGTGCCAAAGGCCAGTCCCGGATCGAGATAGACATTGATTGCATCGGGATCAGGCGCCTCGAATCCACCGGGGATGATCCATACCTGTTTGCCGAATTGCATCGGCTGGAAATGATCCATCCAGGCCCGCACCCAGTTCTGATCGTCCAGCGGTTCCGCCTTCCAGTCCCGTATCGGTTCATCCAGGTGCAGGTTGATCAGGGCAATCAACGCCGCGGGATCCTGTCCGTCTTCAAAAAGACCGACGACCCGGGTTTGTGACCATATCGGGGTACTGCCGGGAGCCGGTTCCAGCACCGGTTGATCGGCTGCATCCTGCAGGGTCACCGAGGCGGCGCCGGCCTCTTCCAGTGCATCACTGAGAGCTTCGACCTGTTCGGCCCGGGCGGGGATGATCAGCTGTAACCATGACATACAGGAAAGGATGGGTTATGCAGAATGTCTTTGCAAAGAATAGTCGACCAGTCCCGCTAATTTCTGGCAGCTCTGGGTGTTGAAAAACTGTTGAACGAACTAGCGTTCACTCAACAGTTTTTCGAGGTAATGAATGTTAGTACCACCGGCACGGAAGGCGGCATCCCGAATCAGTTCCTGGTGCAGGGGAATGTTGGTCTTGATTCCTTCGATCACGACTTCGCTTAACGCGGTGCGCATTCGGGATAGCGCAATGTCACGTGTCTCGCCGTAAGCAATCAGCTTGCCGATCATCGAATCGTAATACGGAGGAACGCGATAACCATTGTAGATGTGGGTGTCGACCCGGATTCCCGGTCCGCCGGGCGCATGATAAGAGGTGATTGTGCCCGGTGAAGGAATGAATTTCTCCGGGTCCTCGGCATTGATGCGGCATTCTACGGCATGTCCGCGAATCTCGATGTCTTTTTGTGAATACTGGAGTTTCTCACCCGAAGCGATCAGTAACTGTTCGCGCACAATATCCACGCCGGTAATCATTTCGGTAACCGGGTGTTCCACCTGTATACGGGTGTTCATTTCAATGAAATAGAATTCACCGTCCTGGTAGAGGAACTCAAAGGTCCCCGCCCCGCGATAACCTATATCCCGACATGCTTCGGCACAACGTTCACCGATCTTTTTACGCATTTTTTCCGTGATTCCGGGCGCAGGTGCTTCCTCGATGACTTTCTGGTGGCGGCGTTGCATGGAACAGTCACGTTCACCCAGGTGAATCGCGTTACCGTGTTCGTCGGCCAGTACCTGGAATTCGATATGTCGCGGGTTGTCCAGGAATTTTTCCATGTAGACCATGTCATTACCGAACGCCGCTCCGGCCTCGGATTTGGTCATGCCGATGGCGTTCAGCAGGGCTGCTTCAGAATGGACCACGCGCATTCCGCGACCACCACCACCACCGGCGGCCTTGATGATAATCGGGTAGCCAATCTGGCGGGCAACACGCAGGTTTTCTTCCTCGTTATCACCCAGCGGACCATCGGAACCCGGTACACAGGGAACACCGGCCTTTTGCATGGCTTTGATGGCCTGGACCTTGTCACCCATCATGCGGATGGTTTCAGGTCTCGGGCCGATAAAAATAAAACCACTTTCCATCACTCGTTCGGCAAAGTCGGCATTCTCCGACAGAAAACCGTAACCGGGATGAATAGCGACCGTGTCGGTAACTTCCGCGGCACTGATCACGGCGGGAATATTCAGATAGCTGTCAGTGGATGAAGCCGGGCCGATACAGACCGATTCGTCGGCCAGGCGCACATGCTTGAGTTCACGATCCGCGTCTGAGTGTATGGCAACGGTTTTGATACCCAGCTCGCGGCAGGCGCGCAGGATGCGCAGCGCAATTTCTCCACGGTTGGCGATCAGTACTTTTTCTATCATGATTTACACAATAATCTGGTTGATGCGCTAAAAGGCGATGTGCTGAACGTGTCGTCAGCCAATCACGAACAACGGTTCGTCGTATTCCACCGGCTGGCCGTTTTCCACCAGGATGGCCTTGATCGTGCCGGACTTGTCGGCCTCGATCTGGTTGAGCAGTTTCATTGCCTCGATGATGCACAGGGTGTCGCCGACGTTGACCTGCTGGCCAACCTCGACGAACGGGCTGGCACCCGGTGACGGTGCCCGGTAGAAAGTGCCGACCATCGGCGACTTGACGACATGACCTTCCGGCAGGGTTTCACCGGACGGTTCTTCGACGGGTGCTGCGGGGACAGCGGCCGGTGCCGGTGCGGGCGCGGGTGCCGGTGCGGCCGGTGCCTGCATCATCATCGGAGCATTGGGTGAATTGCGGCTGATACGGACCGATTCCTCACCTTCCTTGATCTCGATCTCCGCTACGCCGGATTCTTCCAGCAGTTCGATCAGTTTTTTGACTTTGCGAATATCCATAACAGTTATACCTGGTCAGGTTGTTCGATTAATTGTTCTCGAGGCTACGAATCGCCGACAGTAGCGCCAGCGTATAGCCGTAAGCACCCAGGCCGCTGATTACCCCGCTGGCCAGTTCCGAGAAATAGGAATGGTGGCGGAAATCCTCGCGGGCATGGATGTTGGAAAGATGGACTTCGATGAACGGAATTTTCACCGCCGCCAGGGCATCGCGCAGGGCCACGCTGGTGTGGGTGAAAGCGGCCGGGTTGATGATGATCCAGGCCACGCCTTCTGCGGCGGCTTGCTGAATGCGGGCCACCAGTTCATGTTCCGCATTGCTTTGCAGACTTGAGAGCTGGTGGCCGGCCTCGCTGGCGATTCGTTCCAGTTCCTGATCGATTTCGGCCAGGGTCGCCGCGCCGTAATGTTCCGGCTCGCGGGTGCCGAGCAGGTTCAGGTTGGGACCGTGCAATACCAGTATTCGGGCCATAGACGTTCAGTTACTCGAAAAAGCATGTTGTCGGCCGTTACTCGGCCGCTGTCGATTCAGTAAATACGTCCAGATCGCGGCATGATCGCTACCAGTTCGCGACAAATTATTTGGACGATTTCGGGGAATTCTGCCTCAAGACGAGGGATTTGTCCAGAACTCGCGGAGTTACCCGCCAGTTCGCTGCAAATCCTAGCAAGATTCGCTCCAGGCGGTGAAGGAACCGGTTCACAGTCCTTACACGGCCTATAACAGCGGCTTGATCAGTGCCTCGGCTTCCTCGTAGGTCAGCTCGTTGCGGTGGGTGGTGACGATTTTGCCCTTGCGATCCACCACCACGGTGTATGGCAGAACCCCGAGACGGTTGCCATAGTCCTTGGAGAGCGCAATGCCATCCTGGTCGCCGACCAGGACCGGGTAATTGATGCCCATCGGGTCGACGAAATCCACGGCATTCTGCTTGGTGTCGATGGCAATCCCGACAATGGTGAACCCCTTGTCCTGATAGTCATTCTGCAACTTGATGAAGGCGGGGATCTCGCGCCGGCAGGGTGGGCACCAGGTCGCCCAGAAATTGATCAGCATGACCTGGCCATCCCATTCACTCACGTGCCGCAACTTGTCATGCAGATCCAGCATGCCAAAGTCCGGGCGAACTTCCGGTACACGAATCTGATCGGCGTCTGATTTGACCGTTTGGGTGGTATCGCTTCCCTCGCTATGGAACAGGCGATTGGCATAGAGCCCGGCCAGCAGGCTGACTACGGCGACAATGACAAGAATTGAGATAAAGACTGAACGTTTCATACAGCGGTTCCGTTAACGGTTTAAATAAGTCGTGGGTCCTGAACAGGAATGGGCCTGCCCCGGCGGAGCGGGGCAGGTTTGTTATATCAGAAGGTCATCATGTTTAAGTGGTTATGAAAGTCGTCGGCACCCATCGCGCCTACCAGACGTTGACTGCGAACTTCCTTGCCGTCGGGGCCGAAAAACAGGATCGCCGGAGGAGCGGTCAGCCCCAGGCTGGATAACAGTGCCTTGTCCTTGTCGTCATTGTCGGTGACGTCCGCCTTGAGCAGTTTGTAGCCGGACAGGCTGTCGATCACACGTGGGTCGGTGAAGACATATTTCTCGAAATCCTTGCAGTAGATGCACCAGTCGGCATAGAAATCGAGCATCACCGGCTGGCCTGCCGCTTTGGCCTCGGCCAGCCTGGCGTCGAGATCCTCGACAGTCTTGATCTTCTCGAACTGCAGTTCCTCTTTCTGCATGGTATATCCACTACCAGCAAATACGCCCTGCAGCGGCCGGAACTTGTCATTCCCGCCCGCGCTGGCGCCGATAGCCAGCAGAATGCCATAGACCAGCAGGATGATACCGAGGCCTTTCCAGAGCCGGTGCCAGCCGGAGGTCCCCGCTGGCAGCGGTTCCAGGGCTTTCATGTAAATGCCCGAGATAATCAGCAGCGCGGCCCACAGCCACAACGCCACGAACTCCGGAATGATCCGTTCCAGCATCCAGATGGCCACCGCCAGCAGCAGCACACCGAATACCGCCTTGACCGCGTCCATCCAGCCGCCGGCACGTGGCAGCAGCTTGCCCGCCGAGGTGCCGATGGCGATCAGCGGCAGTCCCATGCCCATGCTCAGGGCAAACAGGGCCATACCGCCCAGCACGGCGTCGCCGGTCTGGCCGATATAAATGAGTGCCCCGGCCAGCGGTGCGGCAACGCAGGGGCCGACGATCAGGGCGGATAGAAAGCCCATCACGGCTACGCCGGTCAGGCTGCCGCCCTGCTGGCGGTTGCTGACCTCGGTGAGCTTGCTCTGGATGAATCCAGGCATCTGCAGCTCAA
>JASFNY010000092.1:0-6975 GCA_050116795.1 Thiohalophilus sp. | reverse complement strand
GGCGTCGGGCCTTGCGATCCACCGGTGAATTGTTTCATAACGCCATTACCAGCAGGACGGTGGGGTATGCACTGGTTGCCACATTTCTCTGGTACGGTGGCCTGCAGGGACTGTTTGCCAATATCGGACTGTTCTACGATCAGAGTTATAGCCTGAGCACGGCAGAGATCGGCCAGGTGATCATGCTGGCCGGCCTGGGCAGTTTCATCGGCAGTATCTGGGGTGGCAGGCTGGCCGATCGGTTCGGCAAGAAAGTGACAATCACCGCCGCCGGGATTGTCACCGTGATCGCGGTAGTGAGCCTGCCGTTTTTCACGCAGCAGGTGGAACTGACCATCGGCGTGCACCTGCTTTGGGCCACCGCCTTCAGTGTCGGGCAGACCGCGCTGACCGCACTGATTTCGGAACTGCGCCCGGCACAGCGGGGCACGGTCATGTCACTTAACAGTGCGGCCATGTTCGCCGGGATGATGGTGCTGACTGGCCTGTCGTCACCGCTGTTACAGGCCGGCGGGTTTGTCTTTATCGGTTATCTGTGTGCGGCCGCCAGCCTGTTGGCGGTACTGATCGCCCGTTCCAAGCTGGCGGACAAACCGGACTGTGACGCGTCGCTGTGCGTGGATCAGCAAAGCGGCTGACAATACACGACAAACCAGAATAAAAAAGGAGCCGAAAATGTTTATTGGTCACTATGGCGTCAGCTTTGCCGCCAAGGCAGTCAAACCGGCGTTGCCGCTCTGGTTGCTGTTTCTTGCGGTACAACTGGTGGACGTGTTCTGGGCTATCTTTGTCTTGCTCGGCATCGAGAAGGTGCGCATCGCCCCCGGTATCACTGCCACCAATCCGCTGGATCTCTATTACATGCCCTACACCCACGGCCTCATCACCTCGCTGATCTGGGCCGGTGCCGCGGTGGTTTTGTATCGCTTGTTGCCCGGGATCAACCGCTGGGGCACGGCCGCGGTGGTGGGGATCGCGGTGTTCTCCCATTGGATCCTGGACCTGGTGGTACACCGCCATGATCTGCCGCTGTACGACAACACCATGAAGGTCGGGCTGGGGTTATGGAACTACCCGGTGATCGCCTTTACGCTGGAACTGGGTTTGCTGGTGGGCGGCATAGCGTGGTATGTCGCGAAGACCCGCGGCTCGCGGCGCAACCTGTACGGGATGATCGCCTTTGGCCTGCTGATGGTGGGTATTCAGTTGATGGTGTTCTTTGGCGCACCACCCAAATCGGATACCGAGATAGCCATCTCCGCGCTGGTGGCGTATGTGCTGTTTGCCGCGCTGGCCTTCTGGCTGGAACGCGGCAGGGTACCGGTTGCAACAGGAGTCAGCCATGGTCACGCTTGAAGCCCCTTATCAAACGCGACCGATCCGCTTTCTCGGTTTCTGGGAGTTCGATGAGTGGCGCATGAAGGTCTACGGTATTTCGTACACCAACAATGCGCCGCAACAACCACTGGTGGATGCCGCGCAGCAGGTTGCCCGGCAACGGCTCACGCAAGATGATAATGATATGCAGCACTATGGTGTCGGCTTTATCGGCATCCACCAGGGCAAGACCGGCAACTTCGTGTTTCTCTCATGGTGGGCCAATGAAAACGAGTTGTATCATCACGTCTATACCTCGAGTAGCGAACAACCCGGGCAACTGGTCGAGATGACTGCGACCGGGTTGACTGCCTGCACCTGGGACTTGCGTGTCATGTGTTTCGAGCGTGACGCCTGGGTTGATGCGATCCTCAAGCAGTATCCACAACCCGATATCGAAGGCTACCTGGCAACCACGCTAAACAGCGATGCATGAGTGTAGGAGGGGCTTTCAGCAGCGATTCAAACAGTCGCCGCTACAAGCGCCTCCCACAAAGCACGGATTCAGCCTTGTTCGTTTACCTGTAGGAGGGCCTTGCAGGTGCGACATTAAAATGGCGTCATTGCGAGCGAAGCGAAGCAATCTGTACACATCCCCCGTCATGCCGGAAAACGTGAAGCGTTTATCCGGCATCCAGAGGTAGTAAACCTGGATACCGGATAATGGCCTGTATCGTTAAAATGAAATGACCTCCCTGTCATCAAGGATGCGGGGCTCAATTCTCGTGAGTGAAGCGGCGCATCACGCTGTTCTGCTTGCGCGTAGCAGCGTCCACCAGTCGCGGCAGAATGCCGTTGATGCGCACGAACAACGACTCGGGAAAGCCGAGATAGACATCCTTCTTGCGTTTGTCGATTGCCTTGACGATCTGTTTGGCCACCCAGGCCGGTTCATCCATGTTCATCTTTACCGCATCAGCCATGCGATGTACCGCGGCGCTGTTAAGTGCGGTCTTGACCGCACGCGGCGCCACGTAGGTCACGTTAACGCCACTGCCGGTGATCTCGCGGCGCAGAGCTTCGGAGAAACCACGCAGGGCAAACTTGCTGGCCGAGTAACTGGCAAAGCAGGCAAAACCGATAGAACCAAAGGTGGAGCCGACGTTGACGATCTGACCACTGCCACGTTCCAGCATGTCGGGGAGTACCGCGCGAATCAACTGCATCGGCGCGATGGTATTGACCTGCAGGGTGCGTTCCATCATCTGCGGATCCTGATCGGCGACCTCGACAAACTCCTGAATGCCGGCGCTGTTGATCAATACATCGATTCCACCATAGGCTTTTTGCATCTCACGGATCACGGTATCGCGTCCTTCGCTTTGAGTGAGCTCCGCGATAATCGGAACTACCTCGCAGCCCCGGTTTCGCAGATCACCGCACAGGGCATTGAGTTGTCTGGTGCGTCGACCGACGATACCCAGTTTGACCTTGTGCCTGGCAAGTTCATGGGCCAGTGCCTGGCCGATTCCGCCCGAGGCACCGGTCAATAGTACGCGTTTATCCTGCAGTGGCATGACGAAACTCCTTGTTCGGTGATTGTGAGATCAGCGGCAACTCGCGGAAGATGTTGCCGTACAGGTGATACATCATTCGAGCGGTGTGGATTACCGCACGCTTGTCATCCTCATCATTCAGACGGTTCATCAGGCTTTCAAAGAAGTCGACATGTTCGATATCCAGTGAACCGTGTGACAGCAGGTAACTGAAAGCCTTCTTCGGCAGGTTTAACGATTCCATCAGACTTTCGGCGGCCCGGGTCGCCAGCGCAACGCTGGTGCCCTCGAGTACCTGCACCATGCCAAAGAAACCGACCGGGTTGCCGCGGTTGATGGTGTCGTAGGCATAAGACACCATCAGTTCAGTACTGCGATTCGGCTGTCCGTGGCGTACCGCTTCGGCGTCGCCGCCACAGGCGTTAATGTCATTCAGAATCCATTCCTGGTGGCCCATCTCTTCCTCGATGTATTCCCCGATCGCGGTGCGCAGCCACTCCAGGCGTTCAGGCAGTCGAGCACCGCAGGCCATCAGTAGCGGAATAGTGTGCTTAACGTGGTGATAGGCCTGGGTCAAAAACGCCACATAACTGTCGAGTGACAATGTGCCGGCCACACCGGCATGCAGGAACGGAATGGCGAGGAATTCCTCTCGCGGTACAACAGTGGCCTGTTGCAGTTCATCATAAAACTTCATGCAGAAACCCTCTTCTGGCAAGTTGGGTTGGTATACAGCGCTTCGATCTGTCTGGCATAAGCCTCCCGGATCTGCGCGCGTCGGGGCCGACCGGTAGCGGTGTACTGACCGTTTTCGACTGTGAAAGGTTGGCTGGCGCATAACCAGTTGCTGATTTGTGCGTAGTCGGGCAGCGACTGGTTGGCAGTGATCAGCGCGTGATCGATGATGGCGGGCGAACTGTCGGGCGAGGGAACAATCACCGCCGTGTTCCAGGGCTTACCTTCACCGAACACCACCGCCTGGGCGATTCCGGGTTGAATACACAGCTCGCGTTCGATCCACTCCGGCGCGACGTTGCGCCCGTAAGCAGTGATAAAGATGTTCTTTTTGCGGCCGGTCAGGTAAAGGTAACCCTCTTCGTCCACGTGACCGAGATCGCCCGTGGCGATTTCCCGGTGCGTATCACCATGCAGCGACTCGCCCAGGTAACCGGCCGACACCGGACCATAAATCATCAGTTCACCATCGTCGGCGATGCGCAGCTTGAGATGCGGCAACAGTTTGCCGACACTGCCGGGTCGCTCTTCGCCGGGTACGTTGACCGCGACCACCGAGCCGCATTCGGAGAGGCCGTAACCTTCAAACACCGGAATGCCACACTCGCGTGCCCGGGCCAGCAACAGCGGGGCTACCGGTGCACCGCCCACGGCAATGAACCGCAGATACGATAACGGTTTGGCGCCTTCCTCGATGTATTCCACCAGCGCCTGCAACAGTTGTGGTGTAAGGATCGCGGTGCTGGCCAGGCTGTTGCGTAACGCGCGATACAGCTTGGTCACATCCAGTCGCGAGGATCCACCCAGGCCAACGTTGGCCAGTGAAGGTATTACGCAGGTGGCACCGGCAAGTAACGGCACATAGATGCCGCCCAGGTTCTCCAGCAGTGTCGCCAGTGGCAACACGCAAAGATGCCGATCGTAATCGCTCATGCCGGTGACCGACACCAGCGATTCGGCCACGTCAGAGAGTGTGTCATCACCCAGGCACACACCCCTGGGCTGGCCGGTGGTGCCCGAAGTGTAGGTGACCTTGCGAATGAACCCGGGCAGGGTGATGTTCGGGGCGTTGAATCGACGCAGTACAGTCAGGTTTTGCCCGGCAACATGCAGCTTGATATTGTCATTGCCCAGTGACAGTTCAGCCAGTGACCGCGAATCGTCACACCAGATCAGATCGATGCCGGCATCATTCAAGGTGTGTTGTAACTGTTCAGTCGTGAAGAAGCCCGGTAACGGCACCACCGGTATGTTGGCGCGCGCCGCGGCCAGGTCGGCCACCACCCAGGCCGGGCTGTTGTCCATCAGGATGCCGAGTGCGTGAGGTCGAATCGTTTCCAGGTGATCTGCCAGGTGATCGACTTTGGCGATCAGTTGCGCGTAACTGAGCTGCTGGCTATCGCCCTGCAGGGCAATCGCCTGCGGGCGTGTTTGCGCATGTTCACGCAGGGCCTGCAATACGCTCTTCATGCGCGCACCATCAGGGAAGTCATCAGGTTGGCGGTGCCCAGTTCGTAGGCGCGGCGCCAGAGGTGATCGAGAATGTGTACCGCCTGTTCCAGGCGCAGGTAGCGATCCAGAACACCGAAGGTATGGTGCACGTTAACCGCCATGACCTGCGGCTTGCCGTCGTAATAACGACCCCAGTCGGCCTGCTGTTCGATCGGCAGGTGGTCCTTGCGTGCCTCGCCCAGCGGAACCATATGCAGGCCCAGCTTGTGAAACGAGTTGCGCAGCGCGGGCAGGGCAGTGAACACCACCCAGTCGTAACCGGCACCCTGTAAATAAGCGGTCAGGGCAATGATCAGCCAGCGGCCGCCACCGCTGTGTTCCGCCGCCAGGTTACCGACTTCCATGATCGCCTCGCGTGGGACATCGGCACCGAACGCGGAAAGTGTCTGGTTGAGGCGTTGCTCTACCGGCTGACCGAGATACTGTTCCAGGAACAGCCGATCCGAGGCTGCCGGTCGCAGACCCAGCGCCGCCAGCAGGTTATCATCGGTATCGCACAGCCCCAGCAGGCTCGGCATGCAAGACTGTACCTTCGCATCGTAATGGGTATGGAACGTGCGGCGGATAAAGGCTTCCAGGCGATCGCGCTTGGGATCCTGGGGATTGACCAGCGCGGCGGCGGTCGGAATGCGGTTAAAATCGCGGCGTAGGTTTAGTTCGGTCATCGTGAACACCCTCCATCTGGTGACATAATGACCATAGCCCTCGAATCTTAAGGGTTGCTTAAATTGCGTCTTTGGAAGGCGTAAACCCGTGTAAATCTTTGTAAAGTGTGCAGAAAGTCTCATGAAATGCGTGAAACGTGTCAGGCATATTTCACACACGCTTCACTGAAAATTGACCGAATGAAGCATAAAAACGTGTATTGTTTTCATGCATGAGGCGTATCACGCAGCATTAAAACCCGATAACAACAATTCATCCAGGAGCCAGCCATGTTCATCGGCCATTATGGAGTGAGTTTTGTTGCCAAGGTTGCCAAACCGGCGTTACCGTTGTGGCTGTTGTTTCTTGCCGTGCAACTGGTCGATGTGTTCTGGGCGGTGTTCGTACTGCTCGGCATCGAGAAGGTGCGCATCGTGCCCGGCATCACTGCCACCAATCCGCTGGATCTCTATTACATGCCCTACACCCACGGGCTGATCACCTCGTTGATCTGGGCCGTAGCGGCAGTGCTGCTGGTTCGGTTGGTGCCAAAATTCAGTCGTTGGGGCACGGCCACGGTGGTCGGAATCGCGGTATTCTCCCACTGGATACTGGACCTGCTGGTTCATCGCCCCGATCTGCCACTGTACGACAACACCATGAAAGTCGGTCTCGGCCTGTGGAACTACCCGGTGATCGCCTTTCTGCTGGAACTGGGCTTGCTGGTGGGCGGCATAGCCTGGTATGTCGCAAAGACTCGCGGCTCACGGCGCAACCTGGTCGGCATGATTGCCTTTGCCGCGTTGATGGTCGGCATTCAGTTGACGGTGTTCTTTGGCGCACCACCGAAAACCGATACCGAGGTGGCCATCTCCGCACTGGTGGCGTATTTCCTGTTTGCCGCGATCATCTGGATGCTGGAGCGGGGCCGCCGCCCGCTAGCCGCCTGATCAATCAACTCACCACCTTATTTACACATCCCCCTCCCTCAGGGAGGGGGCAGGGGATCTAATTCATCATTTGTGAAAAACAATCTGATCACCCCACCCTAACCCTCCCCTTGCAGGGGAGGGAATTAACTCGAGGTTTGCACAATATATTCCCCCTCCCTCAGTTAAGGGGCAGGATGAAGGGAATCTAACAATCATCTGACTTATATATCCCCCTCCCTAAGGGAGGGGGTTAGGGGGAGGGGATCTAACTCACCACG
>JASFNY010000091.1:0-7093 GCA_050116795.1 Thiohalophilus sp. | reverse complement strand
GTTGTAGATCAGAAAATGCTGACCCTTGGCCCGGGCGATAAGCGTGATACCCAGATCATGTGCCAGTTCGAGCCCCATGTGAGACACGCCGGAACGCGACAGCAACAGAGAGATGTTCATCTGTGCTGCCTTCATAACGATCTCGGAAGTCAGTCGCCCGGTGGTATAGAAGATCTTGTCTTTGCCGGGAATCTGGTCCAGCCACATCATGCCGGCAATAGCATCAACCGCGTTGTGCCGCCCCACGTCCTCGACGAACATCAGGATCTCGGTGTCATGACAAAGAGCACATCCATGGACCGCACCGGCCTGCCGGTAAACGGCGTTATAGTCGTTTACTACTTTGAGCAGATCATAAAGCCGGGATTGCCTGACCTGCAGTGCATCCAGCTTTTGCCCGTAGATCTTGTCGAGCGTGCAACTGAACACTGTGCCCTGGCCACAGCCGGTGGTGACTGTGCGGCCCTGCATGCGTTCGTCCTGAACCCCGTTGCCGTGTTGTGTGCTGACATCGACCCGCTCCTTGTCCCAGTCGACCCAGACACGGGTGATTTCGTTGATGTCGTCGATCAGTCGCTGGTTGCGAAGATAACCGAGGGTCAGCGCTTCGGGATAATTGCCCAGGGTCATCAGGGTGACGATCTCCTGGCCGTCGACTTTCAGGGTTAGCGGACGTTCTCCTGCCACGTGCACTTCACGTGACTGGCCGTATTCATCCACCGCATCGATCGCATAAGTCGGTGAGAGCCGGGCATCTGAAAGAATCAGTTCGCGTGACATGGTCAGCCTCCGGTGACGCTCATGTGGCGCAGGATGACGGGCTGTTCCTGCAAGTTGAAATCGTGACCTTCGGGTTTAAGCGCCATGGAGCTGCGAATCGCCAATTTCAGATGCTCGATGTCACCCGGGCGCTCGCGTAACACTCGACGCAGATCCATCGAGTGCTCCTGTCCCAGGCACAGCAACAGTTGCCCTTGAGCAGTGATTCGAACACGGTTGCAGCTATCGCAGAAGTTGTGACTGTGTGGCGAAATCAGCCCAACCCGGGTGTCAGTGCCGGTAATCCGGTAATAACGTGATGGTCCGCCGGAGTTCTCGTTCGTCGGGAACAGCTCAAATATCTGTTGAAGGTTATCCAGTAGCTCGTCGCTGGAGTAATAGACTTCGGCGCGATCATGATCACCGATCACGCCAAGTGGCATTTCTTCAATGAAACTGATATCCAGCCCCCGATCGATCGCGAACAGAACCAGGTCGGCCACTTCATCATGATTGCGGTTTTTGAGAATCACGCTATTGAGCTTGATGCGTTCAAAGCCGGCTTCCTGGGCGGCATCGATGCCTTGCAGTACCCGGTTCAGATCACCGACCCGGGTGAGCCGGGTAAAACGTTCCGGTTGCAGACTGTCGAGACTGATGTTGATGCGTCGTACACCGGCATCGCGCAGATCATGGGCATACCGGGCGAGCTGGGACCCGTTGGTAGTCAATACCAGTTCACGCAGACCGGGCAACTGGCCGAGTTGTTCAAACAGCCAGAGCACATTGCGTCGAACCAGCGGTTCGCCACCGGTAATACGTATCTTGTCGACGCCAAGCTCGGTAAAGGCGCGTCCCAGCCAGGCGATCTCTTCGAGGGTAAGTATCTCGGCGCGTGGCAGAAACGTCATGTCCTCGCCCATGCAATAGACACAGCGAAAGTCACAACGGTCAGTGACGGATATGCGGACATAGTTGACCTGGCGCCCGAAATTGTCGACCAGCATAGGTCGCTCTGTTGAATCAGTTTCTTGCATAAAAGATGACGGCCCGGTTGTTTGCTCGTTTGAAAATACGCTGAGCAATGATTTGCAAGAAGCATACCTTCACATCGACCGAGTGATTCCGGTTCATTTTCGCGCTTGAAGGCGGCCGGAGTGAGACAGAATGTTCCAACCCCGAAATTAGTGCGGTGAAAACTGTCACATGCGCCACTCCGGATCGGGCGTTATTTGGCATAAATGGCGCCTTGTCGAATGTGGTACGGCGATTGCTGGATAACGTGAATGTTGTTTCATTCATGTCGAACAGAGGTGCGCGATGAACCCGCATGCTGATGTTAGTTATCCCGTTTCGATTGTCATGCGCCGGGAATATCGACAGTACGGACAGTGGCAGCTTCCTCACTGGGACCTGGTTGGGTTATTGCCGCAACACACCACCGCGGGAATGGATAAGGCGCAACCATTACCTGGCGAGGCGGACGATCAAATGATCTGGTCCGGGTTCTGGCTGGATCTGTTCCGGGACGGATTACAGAGTTACTACCAGAACCTGATGGGCAAGCAGCCCTCGCTGTTCGTGTTGTGTCGTGATGATGACATCGATACCGGGCTGGCACCGACCATGGTCAGCGCCAACTTTGCCGATGCCGAGGCACACATGGAAACCGATGGCATCGTGTTGTCCACGCCATTGACAGAGCCGTTTTCAAACTGGCTGGCGGAATACATTTTGAACAACCAGCCGGTGCTGGAAAGGCAACTGCAGGAACACAAGGGCGGCAAGAAAGGTAAACGGCGACATGTCTGATTCAAGCAACAGCCAGGATAACCAGGCGCCCTCTTTTCTGACGCGTTGGTCACGCCGCAAGCAGGAACAGGCGCAACAACCCGGGATAAGCGAGATAACCAAAGTGCCAGTGGAACAAGTCGCATCTGAACCTGTAGCAGAACCGCTTTCACCGCCGGCAATACCCGATGTCGATACGCTGGACGAGAACAGCGAAGTCAGTATGTTTTTTACCGAACAGGTCAGTGAAACGATCAAGCGCAAAGCGTTGCGCAAGCTGTTTCATATGGACAAGTTCAACATATGCGACGGACTGGATGATTATGCCGAAGACTACACCAAGTTTGAGCCACTGGGTGATGTGATAACAGCTCATCAAAGGCTGCGTGAGGAGAGAGAGTCACTCAACAAGCTGGTAAGTGATGAAGCGCAGGATTTGGAAAACGAAATATCTACAGAAGACGTTGAAAAGCTGGCTGAACATGACACGACATCATCGTCGTTTGAACAAGAGTCAAGTGACAACGATGAACGCCCTGCCGGGGCGGAACAGAAAGAAGGATAGATTGATGACAGACTCCAGCGGAATAGCCATGGCAGAAACCAATCCCGAAACTCTCGGACAACAAACCGGTAACGGTGTGGCACGCAAGGTCGCCTTGCAGGCCCTGCGAGTGCCGGATGCCACTTCATCGGTGATCGAATATCACAGCGCAGGCCGCCTTGTGATCATCGGTCCCGGCAGTGAGGCGGTTGCCGTCGCCACACAGTTGCTGGACAGCTTGCCCGCAATCGCCATTGTCGATCCGGATACCGAAGCGAAACGTCCGGAGATGGATGATCGCATCGTCTTTCTGCATGCGGATATCGATCGAGTCGAAGGTCACCTGGGCGATTTCCACATCCATTTGCGCGATCGCGGCACGCAGACCCTGGAACTCGGGCCGATACTGGGCCGTGGTTGGCCGCATATCGACATGGTGTTAGACCTGTCGGCGACACCCAGTTTCCAAGCGGACATCCTGCCACCGGGTTATTTTGCATCGCGTGGCGATGATGGCCGGTTGGCCGGGCTGCTCGAGGAGATTCCCGGGATGATCGGCGAATTCGAAAAGCCGCGTTATTTTCGCTACGACTCAACGATCTGCGCGCACAACCGTAATCAGTGCACTGCCTGTACGCGTTGCATCGATGCCTGCCCTACCCAGGCCATTCGATCCATTGGTGAGATGATCGAGGTTGATCCCTATTTGTGCCAGGGCGGCGGTACCTGTGCCGCGGTCTGTCCCAGCGGTGCTATCCGGTATGTCTATCCCGGGCTGGCCGATACCCTGAGCCTGATTCGTCAGTTGCTCAAGCAGTATGTCCAGGCCGATGGCCAACAGGCACGCGTGGTATTTGTCGAAGAAGCCCGGCGCGGGCCGCTGTATCAACAACTTGCCACGCTCGAGGAAAACCTGATTCCGATCGGACTGGATGAACTGGGTGCCGTCGATTTGACGCTCATGCTCAATACCCTGGCATACGGCGCGCGACAGGTGATCGTCGTTACCAGCGAGACAACCGCGCCGCGCATTCAAGAGACTCTGCATCAGCAACAGGCGCTTGCAAACGAGTTTCTGGAGAGCATGGGCGACACGTCACAGCGCATTGTGATCGTGACGCAACCGCAACTGGCCGATGTCGCGGTGCCGAATGATGAAGAAACGCAGCCACCAGCCGCCACCTATGCCAGTTTCGATGACAAGCGCAACATGATTCACCTGGCACTGGAGCATCTTTACCAGCATGCCCGGCAGCAGCCGGAAGTTCTGGCACTTTCTGCACAGGCTCCCTTCGGTGAGGTTCGGGTGAATACTCAAGCATGCACCCTGTGCATGGCCTGCACCGGGGTCTGTCCGACCGGTGCACTGCTGGCCGGCAACGAATTGCCACAGCTGAAGTTCATCGAGAACAACTGCGTGCAGTGCGGTCTGTGTGAACAGACCTGCCCCGAGTCGGCGATAACCCGCCACCAACAGTACCGGTTTGACAGTGAAGCCCGCCGGGCCCGGCGCGTGTTGCACGAAGAGGAGCCGTACCACTGTGTTGCATGTGGTAAACCCTTTGCTACCCGGCAAATGGTCGAACATATGCGTGGCAAGCTGGCCGGTCACTGGATGTTCGACAACGACCGGGCGCTGCGTCGCCTGTCGATGTGCGAGGACTGCCGGGTTGCCGACATGTGGGATGAAGAGCACCGTGCCTGAATTGGCCGAAATGTCGCGCCGCTATCCCTCGCGGCGAACAAAATGTCACACCCCACGGGGCCCGGTGACGGAGTAGACGTCAGGTTGTGCGTTTAGCTCCCTCTGGGTCGTTTTTTTCCGTCGATAACTGGCACAGGCGTTGCTCCATAAATGTGAATACCGGTGCCATGACAGTCGATGCCAGATTTACCAGGAGGTAAGGCCTTTATGCAAAGTCGACCCACAGCAGCTCCCTTTGATGATGCTGCGCTGCGTGCCAATACCTACAGCTTGCTGGCGCGACTGTTGCGCGCGGTTCCCGACAGGGAATTGCTCGATGTCCTGTCTGCGATCGAAACCGGCGACAGGGAATCGCAGAAAGGACTGGGTCTGAGCTGGCACCTGCTCAAGCTCAATGCCAGTCATGCGCGCCTCAACGAGCTGGACGATGAGTTTCACGATCTGTTTATCGGCCTGGGTCACGGTGAAGTCATTCCCTATGCCTCCTGGTATCGCACCGGTTATCTGATGGACAAGCCGCTTGCCATTCTACGCCACGATCTGAAACGGCTCGGTATCGAGCGCCAGGAAGAAATCAGCGAGCCGGAAGACCACATTGCCGCGCTATGTGAAGCAATGGCCCTGTTGATCGAAAGCGGATCAGATCTGAAAGAACAACAAACGTTTTATCGGGACCATATGCATGGTTGGCTGGAGCGTTGTTTCAGGGATATTGAACAGGCACCGTCAGCGCGTTTTTACAAGGTCGTCGGTCAGCTGGGCCAACACTTCGTGGAACTGGAACAACGTTATCTCGATGTAAATGATGATTGAAACCTGTTGAGTTGAAAGATAGGAGCAAACCGATGAAACAATCCGGCAAAAAAGAATTACCACGCCGTCGCTTCCTGCAGCAGATGGTATTGCTGGGTGGTGCAACCGGCGCTGGCGTACTGGTGCTGAACAATGCACGGGCGGTGACCGAGTCGCCATCGACCGCAAGCGTGCCCGGCACAAAAAGTACCACCGATAAAGGCTATCGCCTGACCGAACATATACGCACTTACTACGAGAAAGCACAGAAGATCTGATATTTCATCAAGCCCGCACCAACGCAGAGTAACTGCTGTACTGGGAGGTCCAGTAATGAAACTGAAAAAGAAATCAACCACGAATCAACAGGCCGGCCACGCGAACGAAGGCGGCTCGATCATCGCTGAAGCGATCGATCGTCGTACTTTCCTGCAACGCTCGGGGCTGACCATGGGCGGCGTGGCGGTTGCCAACATGCTGCAGCTGGGCATGTTGCGGCGGGCCAATGCTGCCGAGAAGGACATGGCGCCAAAAGAAAATATCGAAACCCAGGTACGGCGCAGCATCTGTACCCACTGCTCTGTCGGTTGCGGTGTCATTGCCGAAGTCCAGAACGGCATCTGGACAGGCCAGGAACCTGACTTCGATTCGCCCTTCAATCTCGGAGCCCATTGCGCCAAGGGCGCCTCGGTGCGCGAGCACGGTCACGGTGCCAAACGCATCAAGTATCCAATGAAGCAGGTGGACGGCAAGTGGAAGCGCATCAGCTGGGAACAGGCGATCAATGAGATCGGCGATCAGTTGCTGGAAATGCGTGACAAGTACGGCCCGGACAGCCTGTGGATGGCCGGCTCTTCCAAGGCGAACAATGAGCAGTCCTATCTGCAACGCAAGTTTGTTGCTTTCTGGGGCACCAACAACATCGATCACCAGGCACGCATCTGTCACTCCACCACGGTGGCCGGGGTAGCCAACACCTGGGGCTATGGTGCAATGACCAACTCCTATAATGACATGCACAACTGCAAGGCCATGTTGTTTGTCGGCAGTAATGCGGCCGAAGCGCACCCGGTTGCCATGCAACACATACTGCGCGGTAAGGAAAACGGGGCCAAGATGATCGTGGTAGACCCCCGCTTTACCCGCACCGCCGCGCATGCCGATCAGCACATTCGTATTCGTCCCGGTACCGATGTCCCCTTTATCTGGGGTCTGTTGTGGCACATTTTTGAAAACGGCTGGGAAGACAAGGAGTACATTCGCCAGCGGGTCTTTGGCCTGGAAGATATCCGCGAGGAGGTCAAACAGTGGGATCCGAAGACCGTGGAAGACGTGGCCGGAGTGCCCGAAAAGGAAATGTTTGAGGCGGCCAAAATGATGGCCGAAAACCGGCCCGGCACGATTGTCTGGTGCATGGGCGGTACCCAGCATCACATTGGAAACAATAACACCCGTGCTTACTGCGTATTGCAGCTGGCGCTCGGCAACATCGGGGTTTCCGG
>JASFNY010000090.1:0-7102 GCA_050116795.1 Thiohalophilus sp. | reverse complement strand
ACCGGGCGGTCCCGGAAACCAACAACAATAAAGGTCTGTTCATCGATGAAAGCGCTCGACGCCGACGCCCTGTATACCCCGTGTGATCCCGAACGTTTCGGTTTTGAGACGACGGCCGAGCTGGCCGACCTGGATGGCCTGCTGGGCCAGGACCGGGCCGAGGATGCGCTGCACTTCGGGCTGGGCATTCGCCAGCACGGATTCAACCTGTTCGTGCTGGGTCCCAGCGGCATGGGCAAGCACACCATGGTCGGCCAGTTCCTGCGCCAGTGCGCGAAACAGGAAGCGGTGCCCAATGACTGGATTTACGTGGCGAACTTTGCCCATCCGGAGAAACCGCGGGCGATTGAACTGGGTGCCGGTCGCGGCGCTGCCTTTGCACAGGACATGCGCCAGCTGGTGGATGACTTGCGCTCGGCGATCCCCAATGCTTTTGAGACTGAGCAGTACCATTCACGGCTGCAGGAGTTGCATGAAAATTTCCAGGAGCGTTCGCGAAAAGTCTTTACCGAGCTGGCCGAGGAAGCGGAAAAACACGGGGTAACCGTGTTGCGCGCGCGCGACGAATTCAGTTTCGTGCCGATCAAGGACGCGCGGCCGATGAAATCGGAAGAGTACGATGCCCTGTCGGAAGAGGAACAGGAACGCCTGTCGGCGGTCATCACCAGCCTGGAAGAGAAGCTGCGCAGCATCATACACCTGCGCGGCCAGTGGCAACGGGAACTGCGCGAGGCGATCAAGAACCTCAACCGCGAGGTGGGCATGTTCGCGGTCGGACACCTGATCGAGGAACTTAAAGAGAAGTATGCCGACGTCGAGGAAGTCAGCGAGTATCTCGGCGAGGTCCAGGAAGATGTGATCGACAACCTCAATGCCTTCCGTGAAGAGGAGGAAGAGCTCCTGTCCTGGGATACCGGCAAGGCCGAGCAATCGTTCCGGCGTTACCAGGTCAACGTGCTGGTGGATCAAAACGATGCCAAAGGTGCGCCGGTGGTGTATGAAGATTTGCCGACCTACCAGAACCTGATCGGTCGCATCGAATATATCTCGCAAATGGGCACCCTGGTCACCGATTACATGCTGATCAAACCCGGGGCACTGCATCGCGCCAACGGTGGCTACCTGGTACTGGATGCCCACAAGCTGTTGATCCAGCCGTTTGCCTGGGAGGCGCTCAAACGAGTGCTGTATGCCCATGAGATCAATATCCAGTCGCCGGCCGACATGTACAGCCTGATCAGTACCGTCAGCCTGGAACCCGAACCGATTCCGCTCGATACCAAGGTGGTGCTGGTTGGTGAACGTTATCTCTATTACCTGTTGCAGGCCTACGACCCGGACTTTTCGGAACTGTTCAAGGTACAGGCCGATTTTGAAAACAGTATCGACAGTAACGAAGACAACCAGAATCTTTATGCAAGGTTGCTCGCCACGCTGATTCGCAAGGACAAGTTGCTGGATTTCGACAGCGGTGCGGTGGCGCGAGTGATCGAGCAGAGCCGGCGCGCAGTAGAAGATACCGAAAAGTTTTCAGTGCACATGCGCAGTATCAACGATCTGTTGCAGGAGGCGGATTACTGGGCACGGCAGGCCGGGCGTGAACGGGTCAGTCGCGAGGATGTGCAAACCGCTATCAACAAACAGATCTACCGGGCCGATCGAATACAGAAACATATTGTCGAGGAGATGCGTCGTGGCACCTTGCTGATCGACACCGAGGGCGTAGTCACGGCACAGGTCAACGCGCTGGTGATCACCGAGCTGGGTCGTTTTGCCTTCGGTCATCCGAGCCGCGTAACTGCGACAGTGCGCATCGGTGAAGGGGAAGTGGTGGACATCGAGCGTGAAGTGGAACTGGGCGGGGCGATCCACTCCAAGGGCGTGATGATTCTCAGCGCCTATCTTGCCTCGCGCTTTGCCGGCAGCAAGCCGTTGTCGCTGGCCGCTACCCTGGTGTTCGAGCAGAACTATGGCGGCATCGAAGGGGACAGCGCCACGGTCGCTGAATTGTGTGCATTATTGTCGGCTTTATCTCGTATACCGATTCGCCAATCGCTGGCGGTGACCGGCTCGGCCAACCAGCGTGGCCAGGTCCAGCCGGTGGGCGGAATTAACGAAAAGATCGAGGGCTTCTTCGATGTTTGCCTGGCCGTCGGACTCAATGGCGAGCAGGGCGTGGTGATACCCGCGACCAACGTTCCGCACCTGATGCTGCGCGAGGACGTGGTAAAGGCTGCGCGCGAGGGCCGCTTTCATATTTACGCGGTATCGACCATCGACGAGGCGATCGAGATACTCACCGGTGTCAGTGCAGGCGAGGCGGATGAGAACGAGGAGTACCCGCCTGAGAGTGTCAATGGCAAGGTCAAGGCCCGCCTGGAAGCGTTTGCCGAGACCCGGCATGAATTTGCCAAACCCGGCGAGGGGGATGAGGATCAGGATCAGGATGAAGTAGACAAGCCTGAAAAAAAAGAGGATGAAACATCCGGCGACAAGCCGGACGCCTGATCGCTGCGGCCAATAGCACTACAAAGTGCGGGCTTGAAATTCACGTTCGTGTTCCCATAACGTCAACAGGCCCGATTTTTCAGGCACTAACAGTTCAGTTATCGACGGAGTATCAGCATGAGTATGCAATCGGTCATCGAGGAAAAGTTGTCGCAACAGATCCATCCCTCGCATCTGCAGGTCATTAACGAAAGCGACAATCATAATGTCCCGCCGGGATCCGAATCTCATTTCAAAGTGGTGATCGTCTCCGACAGTTTCAGTGGCAAACCGCTGATTGCCCGTCATCGACTGGTGAACGAGGTGCTGGCCGAAGAATTGCAGAATCATATCCACGCGCTGGCGCTGCATACCTACAGCCCGGACGAGTGGCAGGAGACCGACCAGGCGCCGGATTCGCCGCCGTGCCATGGTGGTGGCAAGGGCTGATTGCCCTTAAACATATTCGTATTCAGATCGGATTGCGCTCCGCCGGATCGCCCGGCGGCAGTTGCAGGTAAAAGCCCTGTTGCTGCATGGCGTCGATCACCTCGGCGCCACTGACCCGCGCCAGTTGTCGCTCCCGCGTCAGTTCCAGTTCCATAACCTGTTCGGTCTCACCCAGCATTTTGCAAATTGCTTCCGGTACCTGCGACCAGTCATCTTCCTGGGGCAGAAATACATAGGTGCCGGGTTTGCGCCGGCTGTTGTAGACGTAACAGGTAATGGTGCTCAATTGATGGTGACCTGCGAAGTGGCATTAGCCAGCGCCGCTTCGATCTGTGTCAGGCGTTGTCGTGCTTCACCGGCATCCTTTGCCTGTTGCTCACAGTCTTGCAACATTGCTGCGGCCTGTTGATAGATACTGCTGAGTTGTTCGGCATCGAACAGTTGCAGGGCGGCATGCACCGCTTGTTGGGATTCACTCAACAATGCCGGAACAAGTTCATCCTGGCTGATCGGCGAGTCATCCAGAATCAGATCGGCAACGAACACCTCATCGGCCAGACGATTGTGCATTTGCCGGGCCTGTTCTTCTTCGTCCAGCTTGCCAAGCGCGATCGGGTCATTGGCCGCGCCCTGGCGTATCGCCACCATGATCACCTGAATCAACTTGTTGATCGACTGTTTGATCTCACGGTTATCGCCGGGCAGGGCACAGCAATGCAGGTAACTGTGATCCAGCCGTTCCTTGAGATCGAGAATCACGTCGCTGTCCGCATTGGCTTCGAGATCCACAGCCTCCTGGACCAGCCCTCGAAAATCTTCAAGAAACCGGGTGAACTCTTGTTCGTCCTGGCGGCGTGCCTCGGCCACCTGTTGCGCGTCGATCGTCCCGCTGTCAGTAAATAACGGATTGCAGTACTTGCGGCGCAGTTGTCGCTCGCGGGGGCCGGGTTGTGGGCTGAATTCAATGGCCATGTGCAATACAGGTTCGCTTTGCAGCTTGAAAACCCAATGATACCGAATTCTGAACCGCTAGCGGGATATCGCTACGCCTTGATTTGGCCAAGCCGGGACAAAAAAAGACCGACCCTGAGGCCGGTCTTGCATCGAGGAGTAATCGAATGAGATCAGACGCAGCCGGTCGGCTTAGGCAGTCCACCCCATTTGCAAATCAGTTTCATCGGGCCTTTCTTAAAGATGTCATACAGCTCCTTGGAGGAGACGCCTGTCTGTTTGGCAAATTTTCGAATCGGCGGTACCACGCCGTCTTCTTCGTACATGTGGCGCGCCTGTTTGATCAGATCCATGATCTGATCATCGATCTCCATATCGTCCTGCTTGGCAAGTTCTTTGGCGACTTCTTCAGACCAGTCGTCACGATCGACGAGAAAGCCTTCGCCATCCAGATTGATTTCCACTGTTAACCTCCAGAATTGAGAATGTGTTTTTGGGCTTACCAAAAATTTGTTAATAACCTTAGCAAAAGACTCGGGTATTTGGCAAGTCTCCACAAAGAGATATCCGTGTCCCGCACACGGTTATTCGGGAATATGGCGGAGCTGCTTTACCAGGCTCGCCGCGTCAAACGGCTTCTCTGTATCAATAATAATAGTCTTTACGCGCTCGGTCGCATCCAGCGGATCGTGGTGTTGCAACTGGGACTCGAGGACCGCCAGATCCGCCTCTGAAGCATCACGGCCCGCGGACTGGCGCTCGCGAATCCGTCGGCGCAGCTCATCCGGTTCGGCCTGCAGGGCGAGAATATGAAACGGCACATGACACTCACTGGCCAGCGCGGCAAACGGCTTGCGCCGGGCCTGTTGCAGGAAAGCGGCATCGACGATCACCGTGTAGCCAACCCCCAGTAACCGGCGGCTCTGTTCCTGCAGATGGGTATAGAGCCGATCGCTGGCGTCGTTTGAATACTTGCCACTGCCGATCCCCTGATCGGCGGGGGCCTCACCGAACATGCGCCGGCGTTCGACATCGGAGCGCAGGCGCACCGCGCCCAGGTGTTGCAGCAACTTGTCGGTAACGGTGCTCTTGCCGCTGCCGGAGAAACCGGTGGTAATCAATAATTGCGGCGCGGCGGCGCGGGTATAAGTCATCGCTTGATCAAGATAGTGCGCCAGCTCCTCGCGATGTTCGTCACCGGATTCTTCGTTGGCGTGCTGGGCCAGCTCGATAGCCGCGACCTTGGCCCTGACCATGGCGCGATAAACGCAATAAAAACGCAGCAGATCCAGCCCGGCGTAATCACCGGTCTGTTCCAGGTAACGGTTGAGAAAGTACCAGCCCAATCCGCCGGCATCATGCGCATCGAGATCCATGATCAAAAACGCGATCTCGCTGATGGTGTCGATCCAGCGCAGGGCCGGGTCGAATTCAATGCCGTCAAAGGCGATTACCTCGTCTTGCCAGAGGGCGATGTTGCGCAGATGCAGATCACCATGACATTCGCGAATGAAGCCATCACGATGACGCTGTTCGAAACGGGGCGCCAGTTCGTCGAGTTGTGTGGCAGTCCATTCATCCAGTGCACTCAGCAGGGAGTCATTGGCCAGTTGCGTCGTGCGCTCGCGAATCTGGCTGAAATTTTCCTCGCAGGGACGACGTATGGCGGCCGCGGTGCCGTAGTCACTGTCGGGCGGCGAGGGCGATAACCGCTGATGAAACCGGCCGATCAGGATCGCAAGCTTATCGAGATATTCCAGGCGCAAATGTTGTCGTTGCAACAGATGATCGAAACCCTGTTCGGGATCGAACTGTCGCATTTTCACCGCGTACTCGATTATCTTGCCCGGGACCTGTTGAGGATCGGCGATCCGTATACCGTCCGCAGTATCGATGACCGCTTCGACGGCCAGATAGATAGGTGCGGCAAGTCGCCGGTTGATGCGCAGTTCTTCCTCGCAATAGTGATGACGTTGTTCAAGGCTACTGAAATCGAGAAAGCCGAGGTCCAGCGATTTTTTCAGCTTGTAGGCAAACTCGCCGGTCAACAATACCCAGGAGATATGGGTTTCGATCAGTTCGATGTGATCGACAGGGTGTGAATAGGCCTGCGGTTGTTGCAGCGCGGCAAGCCAGGCTGGAGTTGATTGCCCGGTCATTGATACACTGACAAGAGGTTGTTCATACCGACAGCCTAGCGCCGATGATTTAGCGGAACAATAGAAATGTCAGATTCACTGTCGCGCATGCGACTGGACAAATGGCTCTGGGCCGCGCGTTTTTACAAAACCCGGGGGCTGGCTGTCGAGGCGATCAATGGCGGACACGTCAAGCTCAATGGTCAGCGTGCCAAACCTGGCGCACGCCTCCAGATCGGTGATCGGTTGAGCGTGCGTAAACAGTCACTGGATTTTGTCGTGACCATCGAACAACTGGCGCTCAAACGCGGATCAGCGAGTGTGGCGCAACAACTCTATAGTGAAGATGCCGCCAGTCGCCAGCAGCGTGAAGCCGAGATGGCGGCCAGACGGGAGCAGGCATACATGAATCCGCGACCGAAGCGCAAACCGAACAAACGCGAACGGGGCCGAATCATTCGCTTCGTTAACAAGTACCGGCAGGAGGAGCGATGAGTCGTCCTGAAACCCCGTTGTTGACCGTCGATATTATTATTCGGCTGACAGATCGTGATGAAGCACCGCTGGTGTTGATCGAACGCAAGAACCCGCCGCACGGTCTGGCGTTGCCCGGCGGTTTCGTGGATGTGGGCGAAACCCTGGAACAGGCGGCGGTACGCGAGGCGGCCGAGGAGACAGGCCTGCAGGTCGAATTGCACAGCCTGCTAGGTTGCTATTCGGATCCGGGGCGCGATCCGCGCGGCCATACGGTCAGTGCGGTGTATATCGCCAGTGCTCATGGCGAGCCGCAGGCCGCGGACGATGCGCGTGCGATCAGGCTGGTGGATCCGGAGCAGGCTTCTTTGAAACTTGTCTTTGATCATGCACTTATCCTGGCAGACTATCGTCGCTACCTGGCAAGCGGCAAGCTGCCTTCCCCGCGCATTTAGCAGGGTTGTTTCGCCCGAATTTGTCCCCATATTTATTTCACAAGCAAATTTTTGAATACCAATTCCCCAATCTAAATCCAAGGAGAAATCCATGGCGACTGTTGATCTGACTCCCGAAAATTTTAAAGACGTTATTGAACAGAATGA
>JASFNY010000089.1:0-7166 GCA_050116795.1 Thiohalophilus sp. | reverse complement strand
ATCCACAACAGATCGAGTTCTCGCGACTGACCCTGGAACATACCGTCACCAGCAAGCGCAAGCTGACCGAACTGGTGGAGCAGGGTTTCGTCGAAGGCTGGGACGATCCACGTATGCCGACCATCGCCGGTCTGCGGCGCCGTGGTTACACCCCGGCTGCGTTGCGCGATTTTTGCGAACGTATCGGCGTGACCAAGTCGGACAACTTCGTCGAGATGGGGGTACTGGAGAACAGCATTCGCGAGGATCTCAACCGGGTCGCCCCGCGGCGCATGGCGGTGCTGCATCCGCTCAAGCTGGTGATTACCAATTATCCTGAAGGTCAGAATGAGCCGCTCGAGGCTCCCAATCACCCGCAGGATGAGAGTCTGGGGACCCGTCAGCTCAGTTTCGGCCGCGAGGTCTACATCGACCGCGAAGACTTCATGGAAGTGGCGCCGAACAAAAAATTCAAGCGCCTGGTCAGCGGCGGCGAGGTTCGCCTGCGCAATGCCTATGTGATCCGTTGTGACGAGGTGATCAAGGACGCCCATGGCGAGATCATTGAACTGCATTGCAGTTACGATCCCGATACCCTGGGTGCCAATCCTGAAGGGCGCAAGGTCAAGGGCGTCATCCACTGGGTCAACGCCGCCGATGCGGTTGCGGCCGAGATTCGGCTCTATGATCGGCTGTTCAGCCATCCCAACCCGGATAGCGCTAAAGACGGCAAGCCCTGGACCGAGCACCTCAATCCCGATTCGCTGCGGACCCTGACTCACAGTCTGGTCGAGGCCAGCCTGGGGCAGGCCAGTCCAGGCGAGGTGTTCCAGTTCGAGCGCGAGGGTTACTTCTGCCTGGACAGCGATATTCGTGAGGGCGGGATGCCGGTATTCAACCGCACCGTCACGCTGCGCGATACCTGGGCCAAGATTGAACAAAAAGCGGCCGGTGCCTGAAGTTGTCGATTGCCATCCCGGTCGTGCTGGTCAAACCACGGCCAACAGCCTGAAATACCTGGGAATTCAGGAAAAATGGCAGCAAAATGATTGACATACCGGGGCCGCTATCGTAAATTGCGCGCTCTCGATTTTCGGGGCTATAGCTCAGCTGGGAGAGCGCTTGCATGGCATGCAAGAGGTCGGCGGTTCGATCCCGCCTAGCTCCACCAGAGACCACAGCGGGGTGACGCGTGAAACAAGTCGGACGCTTTGCTGTGTACCTCGGGGTCATACTGATAGTACTGGGTATGATTGCCGGATTCGGTGCGATGATTGTCAATCAGGACAGCGCGGGCATTAAGTGGCTCGGAGTCGTGCCAGTAGGGTTTGTAGTACTATTGGCGGGCACTGTGATGTCACAGCTGTCACGCCCCAGCGACGAATAACACCAGTTTTCGTCCCCATCGTCTAGTTGGCCTAGGACACCGCCCTTTCACGGCGGCAACAGGGGTTCGAATCCCCTTGGGGACGCCAAATAAACAAGCCCGCTTTCGCGGGCTTTTTTATTTGTGCTCTTAATAAAGTGATGAGAACCTCGGGGTTCAACAAAATCGCCGGGAGCGACCAGCCGAGACAAACCCCCTTGGGGGCGCCATTTAGCTTTATAATCAATGACATAGGCGGGTTTCTCCATCCCTCCCCAAGTACTTTGATTATCATTTACTTCTCTTTAGAACTACTTATCGCACAGGGTTTCGCATCCCCCCTGGGGATTATCATGCATAATTGAAAGAAACAGAAAACTGGGAAACCATGGAACAAAAGGACAACAGGCCTTTTTCAATCTATGACTGGCAGGTATCACCAACTGAAGGTGTGCTGAGTCGCGATGATCAAACCGTGCGTCTTGAGCCGAAGGCTATGGAGGTTCTGGTTTATCTTGCCGCCAGACCTGGTGAAGTCATTACACGTGAAGACCTGGAACGTGATGTCTGGCACGGTGCCCTGGTTGGCTATGACGCCGTTACGAATACGATTATCAAATTACGCAAAGCCCTGCAGGATGATGCTCGTCAACCTCGCTATATAGCGACGATTCCCAAAAAGGGCTATCAACTGATTGCCGATATCAGCTGGTTCGATGATGCTATTCCACGCATACAGGAAAGACATGCCACGCCTGCTTCGCTTGCACCAGAATCAAAAGCCGATCACTTAACGCGTTTGAAATTCCCCCGTGGAGTATTGCTACTGGCCTTTGTGATCGTCGCCGGGTTACTCGTGCTGGTGTGGTTTGGAACAGGGGATAATAAGCAGGTATCAGAGTACCCTTCCATAGTGGTGTTGCCTTTCGTGAATTTGAGTGATGATCCGCGCCAGGCTTATCTTGCCGATGGTATTACCGAAGACATCACTACTGACCTGTCGCGCATGTCCAGTTTACGGGTGCTGGCGGGTAACACGGCACTCAAATACAAGGGCAAGCAAGTGACACCTGAACAGGTCGGCAATGAGCTCAAGGTAAAATTTGTTTTAAAGGGCAGTATTCGGCAATCAGGTGGGAAACTTCGGGTGAATGCTCAACTGGTGAATACGGCGACCGGTTTTAATGTCTGGGCGCAACGCTATGATAGAAAGCTGGCCGAGTTGTTCGCAGTACAGGATGAAGTTACTCAAAACATTGTCAATGCGCTGGCGGTTAAGCTGACCCGCCAGGAAAAACAGCGCCTGGCGCGCAGGCCCACGGATAGCCTGATGGCTTATGATTATTTTCAGGAAGGACAACGGCTTTACAAAACCAATACTATAGAATCGAGTCGCCAGGCCAGTGACATGTATCGCAAGGCGATTGAACTGGATCCCGAGTACGGTCGTGCCTATGGGGCCTATGCCGTTAACCTGGCGATGGTATATCGAAGAGGTTGGAGCGATTCACCCAATGCCACCCTGGACCGGGCCCTGACATTGGCCAATAAAGCCGTCAAGCTGGATGATTCAATTCCACAGACTTACTGGGCGCTGGGTTTTGTGCATCTTGCCCGCAAGGATTTCGACAAGGCCGAGCAGTCAGCGATCAAGTCCATCGACATTGCCCCGAACTATGCGGATGGTTATGGTTTACTGGCGTTAATCAATAGTTATACGAGGCGGCCAGAGCAGGCTATTGAGTTAACGAATAAGGCCATCAGCCTGAATCCGTATTATTCTTATGAATACCTGATTAATTATGGCATCGCCTATTATATTCAAGGCAATTTCACAGAGGCCATCAAGGTTCTAGAGAGAGGGCACGAGCGAAACCCAAACCACATGGTTATCAATCTCATTTTGTCAGCGAGTTATTTACGGGCCAAACGCCAGGATGATGCGGAATGGCTCGTCAATGAAATGCTGGTTTTGAGCCCAAATCTTGACCTGGCTACCGTGGCGAACAATATTCCATTTGACGACAAGCAGACCGTGCAGCAACTGGTGGACGATTTACGCACAGCGGGCCTGCCTGAATAGTCGAATTTTGTTCCAACGATGCCCTCGTTGGGGTCCATAACCCACTGTTTTATATAAAAATAATTCCGTTTGTTTTTCGTTGGTTTCCCGTCTGGCTTTCTCGGGGACTTCTTAATGCCTTGTTTCCATACTCACTCCCAGCATAACCAGACAACAAGGAGTGATCTCATGGCCAAACAAGCTTCCTTTATTATGGCTTTACTATTTCTACTGGGTACCATTATCTGGTCTCTACCTGTCCGGTCCGAGGAGCAGAGTGAGAATCCCTATCTTTTACACGCTGCTGCTAAACGCGGTGATGTTAAGGCATTGAATACACTTATTTCTGACAACATCGATATAAACCAGCAGGATGCGGATGGCTGGACAGCCCTGATGCACGCTGTCAATGCGGGTAACCAACAACAGATCGACATATTGTTAAAGGCCGGAGCTTTACCGAATATTGCCGATAAGCTTGGGCGCACGCCACTTGAGATTGCCACCAAACAATCTGCATTAATTACGTTTCAGCTAATCCAGGCTGGGGCAGATGTGAATGTCCGTAATGCCGGTGGAATTCCGGTGATCATGATTGCCGCCGGAAAAGGGCGGCAGGATCTGGTGGAGCTACTTATATCAGCCGGTGCCCGGCTGGATTATAAAGACTATCAGGGTAATACCATCCTCAAATGGTCTGAAGGTAGTGGTAATACCGAGCTCACAAACTATCTAAAACCTCGCGTTAAAAAGGCCATTGCTGAAACACCGAAAGAATCTGGTCTCGATTTTGCCGAGTTTAAATATGGGGATGCGGTGCATCCTGAATGGTTCAAGCATAGTCTTCTGGACCTGGATGAAGATTTAAACGATGCACTTGATGCGGGTAAGCTAGGGCTGATGGTTTATTTTGGTTTAAAACGTTGTAGCTATTGCGATGCTTTCATGGAAAACACTCTGGGGGAACCAGATATCGAGCAACGAGTGCGTCGTTTATTCGATGCTGTTGGTATGAGTATTTTTAGCAATAATGAAATGACGGATCCCACTGGTGAAGTGTATACAGTGAAAGATTTCGTTACCGAAAAAAAAGCCAACTATTCTCCGACCTTAATTTTTTATGGTCACGGTGGCCGTGTGCTGCTCAAGATTGTGGGCTATTATCCACCAGATAAATTCCGACGTGTGCTGGATTATCTGGAAGGTGGATATTATGAACACGAAAAGCTTTATACCTATATGAACCGGCACAAAAATAGTTCGGTAAAAACAAGAGCCGAGATAAAAAAAGATAAGCTGTTTCCCAATAAAAATTACACCCTGGCTCGAAAAGACAAACCTGCAAAACGACCACTACTGGTTTTGTTTGAACAGCCTGATTGCGATTCCTGTGATCGTTTTCACGAACGTGTATTGACAGATAAACCCATTCGGCGACTTCTAAAACAGTTTGACACCCTCCAGCTTGATGCAACGGATACAAAAACGGCGGTAGTAACACCTGAAGGCAGCCGAATCGCAGCGAAAACCTGGTATAACCGATTGGGACTTAATTATTACCCGGCCATGGTTTTTTATGATGAAGAAGGTAATGAAATAACACGCCTGGATTCTGAAACCAAACGTTGGCGTATGGAAGGGACTTTGCAATTAATCCTGGAGAAAAGCTATACCAAGGACACTCAGGTCCAACGCTGGCGTCGTGATAAGGCGGTCATGTTTTATGAACAACAGCAGGCCAGTCAGGGGAATTAAAATCTGGGCTACTATATGTATCGCAACATATGTACATGGTATTTGCATGTATCAAGCAAAAGCACCTTTATCTCCCTTGGGGACGCCAAATATAAAAGCCCGCTTCTGCGGGCTTTTATTTATCCTTTAATTGTTAATCACTAACGAGCCCCATCGGCAGTTGCCTGAAGCGCGCGTTCCTGCTGTCGCTGCATCCAGTCCTGGATCTTTTTGTCATCAATTTGCAAAAAGCGTAATACATTTGCTGCCAAATCCATTCCCTGTGGAAAACTTCGGTCGACGACGGCTTGTAATCCAACCTTTTCGAACTGAACTTTTTCTTCATCCGAGGTTACGGCAATAAAATGACAGAGATTCGGATAACGCTCGTGCAGAATCTGAGAGAGATTCGCAGCTACTTCGTATCGGGGGTTGGTCACGACTATGGCTTTGCGTTCCGCGTAAGCCAGTGTTTCCATGAGGCGGACATCGCCAGGATCACCAAAGGCGACAGGATAGCCGTCGGCACTGGCGCTTAGAAAGCGGTCATGATCAGCCTCAATTGCATCATAGGGCACCCCCTGGGCCTCGAGGGCATCTGCTACCGAACGACCAATCTCATTCAAACCAAAGACAATCACAGGTTTGGTTGTTGCACTCGGTATTAATTCTTTACTGGATATAGAAGATTCCGATCTCTGTCGAAGCACGCGCGCAAGATTGTTTCCCAGAGCAGTGAGATTAGGAGTTAAAGCAAGACTAATGGCCACACCGGCGATCACCACGCCGACAATATTTTCCCCAAGTGCTTCGCGCACCATCGGCATTGCAATGATGACAAACACAAACTCACTACCCTGAGCGAGTAAAAAGCTGAGTTGTATGGATCCGGGCGTAGACCAACCAAAGATGCGGGCCGCACAGGCAACCAGAAAAACTTTTATGGCAATCAGGACGACGAGAAAAATCAGAATTTCCGACCAGTGGGCGATCAATATTTGCCAGTCAAGGGACATACCAACAGTGATAAAGAAGAAACCCAGTAACAGGTTGCGAAAAGGTTTGGCTTCAGTCTGAATGACATGACGGTAAGGCGTTTCAGAAAGCATCATGCCGCCGAGAAATGCTCCCAGAGTCAGAGAAAGCTCTGCGTGGCCGGTTGCAGCAGCTGTGGCCAGTACAACGAGCAGGGCTACCGCCGTGAATACTTCTTCGTTGCGGGTCTGTGAGAAAAAACGGAACAACGGTTTGATAGCAAAACGACCGATTAACAAGGCGGCCAGAAATGCGGCTACTGCTTTGACAACGGCCAGCATGATAGTTGTCGATAGTCCGTTTCCGATATCGGCATTACCGGCGGTCCCCAATGAAGTGGCAAAAATCAGCAGGAAAATAGCGCAGATGTCCTGAAATATAAGAACAGCAGTCCCGGTAATACCTACCGGACAATTTTGCTGTCTCCGTTCAGCCAGGGTCGGAACCACAACGGCAGTGGAGGACAGGGCAAGTGCGCCACCGAGAATCATGGCGTACTCGGGCTCAATATCGAAAAGAGCTGCAATGCCAGCGAATCCCAGACCACACAGGATGATCTGGAGCGGACCCAGGCCAAAAATATCCCGCCGGGCATCCCAGATAGTAGACAGGCTGAAATGCAGGCCGATATCAAACAGCAGGAATACAACCCCGAGTTCAGCCAGCAGATGGGTTGTTTTGCTCTCCTGAATCAGGTTCAGGGCATGGGGCCCAATTAGCAGTCCTGCAATTAAATAACCGACAATCGGACTGAGTCCGATTCTTCGAGCAATAGTAATAGAGAGTATGCCGGCCAGTAGAAGAATAATTGCGGGCATCAGGGCCAGGGCTTCATGCATGTCTGTCTACCTTGTTCTATACTGATTACGCCTAAAGCTAGGCACAATAATTATTAATATTCTTTTTTAATAATTTATTAAAATAGATGTTATGCAGATAGCCAGTCAGATATTGACTGATTATTATGTCAGAGTACTCATGACGACCAAA
>JASFNY010000088.1:0-7261 GCA_050116795.1 Thiohalophilus sp. | reverse complement strand
GTCTGCACACATATGGCCGATCTCGATTATGGTGAATTGCGTGTGTACCCCGGCAATTATGACGAATACATGACCGCTGCCACCCAGGCCCGCGAGCGTCTGTTAAACGAGAACGCCAAGAAGAAAGCCCAGATTGCCGAACTGCAGACCTTTGTCAGCCGTTTCTCGGCCAATGCTTCCAAGGCCAAACAGGCCACCTCGCGCGCCAAGCAGATTGAGAAGATCCAACTGGAAGATATCAAACCCTCCAGCCGACAGAGCCCGTTTATCCGTTTCGATCAGGATAAGAAATTGTACCGCAACGCACTGGAAGTGAATGATCTGAGCAAAGGTTTCGATGGCGAAACCCTGTTCAGCGAACTTAACCTGCTGATCGAGGTCGGTGAACGCATAGCTGTCATCGGCCCCAATGGTATCGGTAAAACCACTCTGCTGCGTACTCTGGTCAATGAACTGGAACCGGACAACGGCATGGTGAAATGGTCGGAAAACATCAATATTGGCTACTGCGCCCAGGATCATTCCGCTGACTTCAGCAACGATATGACTCTATTTGAGTGGATGAGTCAGTGGATGCAGCCCGGTGATGATGAGCAGTCGGTTCGTGCGGTACTCGGTCGTATGTTGTTCTCCCAGGATGAGATTAAAAAGTCGGTAAAGAAAATTTCCGGTGGAGAGCAAGGCCGAATGTTATTCGGAAAGCTGATGATGCTAAAACCCAACGTCCTGGTAATGGATGAACCGACCAACCACCTGGACATGGAATCCATTGAAGCATTGAACCTCGCGCTGGAGAACTATCCCGGCACACTGATCTTCGTCAGTCACGACACCGAGTTTGTATCATCACTGGCAACCCGGATCATCGAACTGTCCGCTACCGGTATCAATAACTTCAGTGGTACCTACGAAGAGTATCTGCGCGAGCAGGAAGATGGTAATAGCCAGTCACCGATGCGCCGGGCACTGAATTAATCGCTACGCCGGGCAAACCAGATGATATGCCTCGCGCCCTTCTTACCACGGGCGCGAACCTTCACTTCTTCCACCTCGAAGCCAACCTTGTGCAGGCGGTGTAAAAAGTCCGCAGCCGGGCCAGCCGACCAGACTGCCAGTATGCCGCGTGGTCGTAATGCCTCATAAGCCGCATTCAAGCCATCCATACTATACAATCCATCATTAGCCTTGTGCGTAAGTCCTTCTGGTCCATTATCAACATCCAGCAAGATTGCATCGTAAGCGAGATGTGCATTATTGATAATATGGGCAACATCCCCTTCATGAACTTTCACACGTGGGTCCTGGAGTGGATATCCGGTATGTTTACCCAGCGGTCCCTTGTTCCATGCCACTACTGCAGGCACCAGTTCCGCCACAACTATTTCAGAATGATCACCGGTACAGCGTAGTGCAGCTGCGAGGGTAAACCCCATTCCCAGGCCACCGATCAACAACTGTGGATTATCACGATTTTCAAGTCTGGCACAGGTCTGTTCAGCAAGAGCATCTTCGGAGCCGTGTACACGGCTGCTCATCAGTTCGCCACGACCTGAAATTTTGATCGAGAACTCATCACCTCGCTGATAGAGTTGAAGCTCACCGCCGTTACCAGGTACTGCGGCGCTATCAAGCAAAGCCCAGGGAGTCACAATTTAATCAACAATGAAAGCTGATGAATCGCATACCGGGTTATCACTTCTTGCTGTCCAGCATGGATTTCAGATCGGCAAACGGATTGAAGGTGGCAGAACTACTATTATTACTACTGGCAGCACCGTTACCCTGCCTGGCCTCCAGTTGCCGCTGATGCTCATTATCATGACAGTAGAGGCACAGGAGTTCCCAGTTACTGCCATCGGCAGGATTGTTATCATGGTCATGATCCCGGTGATGCACGGTCAGTTCGCGTAAATTCTTTCCGGAAAATTCCCGCCCACAACGACCGCAAACATGGGGATACATTTTTAGCGCCTGTTCACGATAACCCTGTTCGCGCAAATCCCTGGCACGCCTTGCCTCAGCTACTATCTTATCCAGTTTGTTGTTGTCTTTAGCCATTGCTGTTTCCCGCAGAATCGATAATCGTGGATTTCTCGACGAACAGCGTCTGGGTTGGATAAGCAAACTCAATCTGTTCCTTCTCGAACTGTTCGTGAATGTAAAAGTTGATAGCCTGGTGAGTATCCATGTACTGGTTATAGTCGGAACTCAGGACAAAATAGACCGTCTCGTAATTCAGCGAGAAATTACCGTATTCCTTGAAGTGCGAACGATCGAACCGGGTATTTTCCTGTTGCTCGATGGCCTCTTGAATAATTTTCGGGATCTTGATCAACTTCTCCCGCGGCGTCTGGTAAGTCACACCAATATTGAATACAACACGGCGTTCGTACATGCGGCCGTAATTTCGAATACGGCTGTTCAACAAATCTGTATTGGAGAACACCAGTTGTTCGCCTGACAAGCTGCGCAGGCGGGTGGTTTTCAAGCCAACGTATTCAACCGATCCCATCAGATCACCGACGATAAGAAAATCCCCAACAACAAACGGCTTGTCCAGCACGATCGATAACGATGCCAGTAGATCACTAAGGACAGTCTGAAGAGCCAGAGCAATCGCAATACCACCAATACCCAGGCCGGCAATCAGGGCAGTAATGTTGACCCCGAGATTATCGAGTACCAGCAACAGCACGAAGATCCAGATCGCCATGCGTGCAACAAAATTGAGCAGATTAAGCGTGGTTACCGAGGCCGGATCGCGGGACATCTGGCGTTCCTGGTACTGACTGATCAGTACTCTTGTCGCCGCTGCAACCCACAGGCCCGCCTGGATCAATAGCGCGACAACCATCACGCGATAGGCGATATTGCCCGAGAAAGCCGGTGTATCGAGGGCAAACTTCCCGGCGTACATACCAAGGACCAGAATAAACAGCCAGCTGGTACGATTCACAACTGCCTGTGCCGTTGACCAGCCTGGTTGTTCAGTACGTTTTGCCAGCCGTTTAAACTGTCTGCTTAATGTGAACCGGACAATAGTAGTAACTATTATCACACTCACCATGATCGCAACGGCGATCAACCAGTTTAGCAAAGGGTTGTTTGCGATCTCGGTTTGCAGGAATTCCATATTGAAGCGTCCCGTTTTTCTTTCAAATGACTATAGTTGGGTACGGCCTGCACAATCAACCACGCCGGAGCCCTAATAGATATTTCTCTACTATGGTCAAGGAGCGCAATCCGCCGCAGCGCAGCGCCCCAGCAACATGTTCAGAAAAGTCCTTCGAATCCCCTGGCTGTTGTCGCGATAGAAATGATATTCGGCATGTTCCTTCGGGTTCTGGGGATCTATGCTGATGCCCCATAATGGCTTCGTGCTTTGCGGCAACATGCTGTAGCGAATATCTCCCAGCACACCGGGCTGCTCCGGCTCGATGGCCGCGTATCCGTCAGAAAAACGTTCAAAGCGGCGAATATCCTGCGCCAGGGTACTGTCAGGATCGAGCGACGGCAGATCACGGGACAAATCGAACCGGTGGACCGATTCACCTGGATAGATCGTTCGCTCGAACAGTCCAACCCGCAATGCATCCACGTAAATCCGGTCCGAATCTGTATAGACTGAACGCCACAACAAAAGGTTCCCCAGTGTGGGTTTGACGACCTGCTGCAGCGGCTGGTGATTGCGTTTGGCGATCAGTTCATCGGCCATCTGCAATGCACGGTGCTGCTGGATAAACCCAAGGCCGAGATACAAACCACACAATACCAGCCCGGACAGCGCCGCACGCCGGCTCGCCAGGCGCCAGCCGAGAACCAGGCTGACCAGTAAAATCAGGGTAAAGACCGGATCGACGATTGAGATCGCGTTCCATGCCACGCGCTGATCGGAGAACGGCCAGAACAACAGGGTCCCGTAACTGGTCAGCGCATCAAGCACACCACTCAGGCCGAAACCGGCCAGGCAAAACAGGTAAAGTCGAGACAGGGGTAGTTGCCGGCGCAAAAACGGCCACAACAACAGGCAGGCAACCGCCGCACCAAACGGGACAAAGAAAAGCGAATGGGTAAAATGGCGGTGATATTCGATATTCAGTAACGGATCGTTCGCCGAACTGATAAGGATATCGGCATCGGCCAGCAGGCCGGAAAAAATACCAATCAGTGTGGCACGTTTTTTTTCATCGCGTTCGGCGATTGACTGTGCCACCACGCCGCCAAGCAAACCCTGGGTCAGAATATCCATAATCCGGCACTATACCCGAAAGACGAACATCGGTTAACGGAAAACCTGCCAGCCATGGTGATTGCTGCAACTTTATCTATGCTAGGCTATGTTTAGATAATCAGGCAAAACGACAAGAGGCAAACGAGGTCGGCATGCTCAACGGATTGTTTGTATCACTGGAACAGATCCATCCGAGAAATATCAAGTATCTCACCAGTTCCCTCACCCGCCTGATCCATACACGCCTCTGGTTGCAGGTGCTGGTGGCCCTGATTCTGGGTGTGATCACCGGCATTCTGCTCAGCCCGCATACCGGCTGGCTCGACCATGACACGGCCTACACTATCGGAGAATGGCTGGCACTGCCGGGTAAAATCTTCCTGGCCTTTATCCAGATGATCGTGGTGCCATTGATCCTGGCCTCGATTATCCGTGGCATTGCTGCCGCCAGCGACATCCAGCAGCTCAAGGCGACCGGTCTGTGGCTCGGGATCTATTTTATCGGGACTACCATTGCCGCCGTCATTTTCGGCATCGTACTCGGGCTGACTCTCAAGCCAGGCAGTTATGTGGATGCAAAGGCGCTGATGGCCGAAACCCCTTCCGCTACGGTGCAGGCTCAGTCGATCGAAAAGCAGGTAGATGAATATACCGCTGAGGAAACCCCGCTAAGCCTGCAAACTGTGCCCGAAAAGGTAACCGGCCTGTTACCCACCAACCCGATAAGCTCGATCGTCGAGGGTGACATGCTACAGATCGTGATTTTCGCGATTGTCATCGGGATAGGATTACTCAGCCTGTCACCCGACTCATCACGACCCCTGCTGGATCTGTTCGGCTCGATTCAATCGGTTTGCATGGCCGTGGTCGGCGCAGCCATGACCCTGGCACCCCTGGCGGTCTTCGGCCTGCTGGCCCAGGCGATGATCAAGGCCGGTCCCCAGGTCATTACCGGTCTCGGCGTGTATTCCGCGTCGGTGATAATTGGTATGGCTGTCTTGATGGTATTTTATCTGTTGATCGTGGTGCTGATCGCACGCCGTAGTGGACTGGCATTCCTGCGCGCGGCACGTGAGCCGTTCCTCATGGCCTTCTCCACTGACAGTTCAGCGGCCACTATGCCCATCACGGCCAAAAGCGCCGAGGAAGACTTGAAAGTCCGGCCTTCCCTTGTCCAGTTCATCGTGCCGCTGGGGGCGACGGTCAACATGTGCGGTACCGCCCTCTACCAGGGGCTGGCCACGATCTTCATGGCACAGATGTTCCAGATCGATCTGCCACTGACCGCCCTGCTGGCCCTGGTGGTCACGGCGGTGGGTGCCTCGATCGGTACACCCGCGGTGCCGGGCGTGGGAATTATCGTACTGGCCACCCTGCTCAGCAGTGTCGGTATCCCGCTCACCGGCCTGGCCCTGATTATCGGTGTGGACCGTTTCCTGGAACGTTTTCGGGCGAGCCTCAACGTGACCGGCGATCTGGTTGCCTGCGTGATGATGGATCGTTACATGCCAGCGAGCCAGTCAAAGGAAACGGAAATTCAAACCCAGCAACAGCTGGAAGCACAACGTAGCCCTCGGGAAGATGTAGTGATTCAGGACACCTCATCGTAAGGTGTCAGCAAATTCATTCACAAAGTAAGAGTAAGCAAACATCAGGAGTCCTTGAGCAACTCCTTGCGAACAATGTTGACCTCTCGCGGTGCTTCAATCTGTAACTTGGATTTACCGTGGTTGGCGACGGCCACGGTAATTTCAATCTGCAGGTTGTCCACGCTCAGGACAAGACTCTCCCCTTCTTTCCGCTCCAGTACCAGCATAGTCTCCTCCTGTTCTGTTATGCTGTTCCAATTGTTCTCATTGGAATCAATCTATTCACATGTGTGGACGATTAGCCCTTTATACTCCCCCGGATGAATTGGCTCAATGGCTGGATGCAGTTCCACGCCTGGCGCTGGCACCGCATTACAACCTGGCACCGGGACTTGACCTGGCCGCTTGCCGACTCGACAACGAAGGCCAACGGGAACTGGTTGCCCTGCACTGGGGACTGGTACCACACTGGTCAAAAGGACCCGACTCGCGCTACAGCATGATCAATGCGCGTGCCGACACCGTGGAACAAAAACCGGCCTATCGCGAACCGTTTCGTCATAAACGCTGCCTGATTCCGGCGGACGGGTTTTATGAATGGCATCGCACCGAACAGGGCAAGCAACCCTATTATTTTCGTTTGCAACAGGAGACGCCCCTGGCTTTCGCCGGACTGTGGGACCACTGGCAAGGTGAGGACCGCAGTATCAACAGCGCCACTATCATCGTCACGGAAGCCAACGACTTGATGAGACCGGTCCATGACCGAATGCCGGTTATTCTGCCCCCTGAAACCTGGGAACAGTGGCTCGATCCAAACCAGAGCACCACCGATCTGAAGACGATGTTGCAGCCCTACACCGGTACCGACCTGATCTGCTATCCGGTCAGCAAGGTAGTCAACAACGCGCGAAACGACCGGGCCGATCTCCTGCAGCCTGTAGAACCGGAATAAACCAACATAAATAGCGAACGATCAGCAGGTCAGATAGTTTCGATCGTCATGGGATTATCGGGGTCGGCCGCCCACTCTTGTAGCGAGGCGGTATACACAGCGACATCGCTAAAGCCCAGCCGGGTCATAACAAAGGCATTGGCCGAAGCCATAATACCCCCGCCACAATAGGCAATGGTGCGTGCCGTCTTGTCGAACGGATGCAACGCAGCCAGTTCCTGCGCCGATCGAAACCGCCCGTTCTTGTCGAGCAACCGCATGGCGTTGAGGCTCACCGCACCGGGGATATGTCCGGGACGACCGTAGGCATTCAATTCACCACGGTAAAATTCCTCTGGCAAGGTATCGATGAGACAGACTGCGTTATTATCGATGTTTGCCAGCACCTCGTCGCGATCGGCGATCAAATTCGGTCTTGGCCTGGGTGTTAATGTTTTTACCGGTCGATTGACCGGCCCGAGTGACAGCGGTCGTCCTTCCGCTGCC
>JASFNY010000087.1:0-7273 GCA_050116795.1 Thiohalophilus sp. | reverse complement strand
ACCTGGATATCCTGGTCATCCAGCCGGTTGGCCAGGACGGTTATGAAGAGCTGGGGGTGATTCGGTTTTCCGACTCAAGTTGATGGGTGTTGTACTCCGCATGGCCACGGAAGACATTTTTAGGCTATATAAATGATATGCCGGCCTGTCGGTTTCGTGAGGGAATGATGAATGAAAACAATCCGAATCATCCTGTTTCTCCTGTGCGGCTTGTGGGGTTCATTCGCCCAGGCCGAGATGCGTTATTTCTTCGATTTGCCGCTGGTGGGGTCGGAGCTTGATGCGCCGAAACCGACCGACGACTGGGACCTGGGGCTTGAACGTGGCCTGTCGATTACCCCGGGGATCGGGATCCAGTTCGACCAGGGGCAGTTCCAGTTTGATGTTCTGCTGGAATGGTTCAACCACGCGTCGTTTCCGCTGATTAGCGATGACGAGGTGCTGGAAGCCGAGGGTTACCTGGTGAAGTTCATCGGGGGTGTCAGGGTGGCGAAAAACTGGCGCATCTTTGCCGGGTTTGGAATGGGCGATGCCGATATCAGTAACAATTACGATAGCTGCCGTTCCCCGTCGGGTTGTCCCGGCGGGCCGTGGCCTTATCCGCCGCAAAGCAGCAGCGCCAACATCAAGGCAAGGCTGATCGGCGTGGCCTGGTCGCCGCAGGAGCACGTTGAATACTCCATGGGTTTCCAGAACATCACCTCCGATGCGCTGGGTTTCACCGACGTCAACGGCACGCCGTACGCGGTCGACGAGCTGGATCTCCCTACCTCGTTTATTGCGGTGCGTTTTATTTTCTAGCCGGTTTTATTTAATTTTTGTTATGGGATACAGAAAAGACCATGAGTGATTTACCCAAGTGCCCGAAGTGTGGCTCGGAATATACCTATGAAGACGGGAATATGTACGTCTGTCCGGAATGTGCCCATGAGTGGTCCAAAGAAGGTGAGGCAGCGGCCGAGGGTCCCGTTGTGACGGACGCCCACGGCAATGTACTTGCAGACGGCGATACGGTCACGGTGATCAAGGATCTCAAGGTCAAGGGTTCTTCGTCGGTGGTGAAGGTGGGGACCAAGGTCAAGAACATTCGCCTGGTGGAAGGCGATCATAATATCGACTGCAAGATCGACGGCATCGGGGCCATGAAGCTCAAGTCGGAGTTTGTGAAGAAGGCATAAGCATCAATATCAAGAAGTCGCCGTTTCGCGGTAGTTGCGGGAATAGCATCAAGACTCCTCTCGAGCCAGGGATGGCTTTTTTCCGATCCGGGTCTAAGGTTAGACGATGACCATCGACAGGGAAAAACTGGCAAAGGTCTCCACCGCGTCGCTGACCGATGCGCTGCGGCGCCGGTTCGCGCACGAGCCGTATATCCTGGATCTGAAAAGCCCCGACCCCGATAGATTGTTATTTGGTGAGGCGGTGACCCTCAGCTATCTGCCCTACCGTGACGACAGGGTGGCGAAGAAAAACAACTTCGCTTCGTTGTTTTACCAGGCGGTGGGCGATACGCCCGCGGGCAAGGTGCTGGTGATGGGCGCCAGCGGCCTGACCGATACCAGTCTGGGCGGGAGCGTGAAGCTGTCGCGGGTGCAGAACCACCAGCTGGCCGGGGTGCTCGCCGAGGGCCGGCTGCGCGACTGGTCCGAGCTGCGCGAGTACGATTTCGCCTGTTACTGCGCCGGGGAGACCTCGCGCTGGGGCGGCGATGTCCTGATGCCGCATGCCGCCAATGTCCCGGTGGCGTTTCGCGGGGTCACGATCTATCCGGGCGATTACATCTACGCCCGGGGTGACATCGCGGTGGTGATACCGGGTGATCATCTCGAAGCGGTGTTCGACGAGGCACTGTCGGTGGAGGCGGACGATGTCGAGTTCCTGCAGCAGATCAACGCCGAGGATCCGGGGCAGGTGATTGAGTCCGGCGGCGCCGAGGAAAAGAACAATTAGCAAGTAACAGGACCTGAAACCATCCGGTCCGGGGGAGTCACTATGATCAATCTCAGGAGTCTGCTTATTGCAGCATCGCTGATGCTGTGGTCGCATGCCGCTGTGGCGCTGGAGGTCAACGGCGTGGAGGTGCCGGAACAGATCGTTCAACCGGGCACACAACAAAATCTTGTACTGAACGGCGCCGGGACGCGTGAGAAGTTCGTATTTGATATCTACGTCGGTGCGCTGTACCTGACCAGGAAATCGTCCGATGCCGGGGAGATCCTGTCGATCACCTCACCGAAACGCGTCACAATGGATTTTCTCTATTCAGAGATAAGCCAGAAGAAGATGGTCAATGCCTGGAACGAGGGTTTTGCCGACAACCTGGGTGAATATGAACTCATCACGCTCAAGTCACAGATCAACACCTTCAATGCCGCCTTTGGCAAGACGGTCAAGGGTGACAAAGTGGTTATCGATTTTCTGGATGATGGCACCACAGTAGTGAAGATTAACGGTGAGCAGAAGGCCCGCATCGAAGAGGCCGATTTTCAAAGGGCGTTGCTGTCGATCTGGCTGGGCGAGTCGCCGGTAGATTCAGGTCTGAAGGCGGCCATGCTGGGTAAGTAAGTTGAGGTTTTTATGAAACACATTCTGGCTCGATTGCTTGGGCTCGAGTTGCTGTTTGTCCTGCTGTGGAATTCAGGTTTTATCGGTGCTGAATACGGTTTGCCCTTCTCGGGACCCTGGAGCCTGTTGTTCTGGCGCTATGTCATCCTCACTGTTTTGCTGGGCTGCTGGCTTGGATTACGTGGTCGCTTGATCTGGCCGGGTGCGTCGCTCGCGGGTTACACCGCATTAATCGGCGTTCTCGCCCACGGTGCCTGGCTAAGCTGCGTACTGGTTTCAATCGACATGGGTGTGCCGGCCGGGATCGTGGCATTGATCACGGCGCTGCAACCGCTTTTAACCGGCGCCTTGTCGGGACCGGTACTGGGTGAGCGAACTGATCGCTGGCAATGGCTGGGACTGATCCTGGGCTTTTGTGGAGTGGTGATCGCCGTGGGCGCGCGCGCTTCGGAGGATACCTCGATCGGGTTAGCGGGATACCTGCTTCCCTTCGGATCAGTCGTCGCGATTACCGTGGCCAGCCTGATGCAACGCCATCGCGAACGGCACAAGCCGACAACACGCGTCCCGGATGACGCGGCACTTTTTTATCAAAGTGGTGCTACGGCGTTGGCATTACTGCTTCCTGCCTGGTGGTTCGAATCCTTTGCGGCCGACTGGACGCTGCCGTTCATAGCGACCATGAGCTGGCTCATCCTGGTGGTATCACTTGGCGCCTACTGGAGCATGTGGCGACTGCTGGTGCGGTACGACGCCACCCGGGTAGCCAGCCTGTTTTACCTCAGTCCGCCGGTGACCATGGTGATGGCGTGGGCCGCTTTCGGTGACAAGTTGATTTTGACTGATGTGCTTGGCCTGGTGGTGGCGGGACTTGGGGTTATGTTCGTCTACAAGCTGGGCTTTCGTCGTCCCAGGATCACGACGCTGCCACCGAGATAATAAGTTTTTTTTAAAAGGATCGTTATGCCAAAACACGAATCTAAACAGTGTGGGCGTTGCAAGACGCTGTTCGAATGCAAGTCCGGCTCGATCATGCTCTGCCAGTGTCAGACGGTGGTATTGAGTGCCGAACAACTGGAGTACATCAGCCTGCAGTACGAGGACTGCCTTTGCAGCCGCTGTTTACTTGAGGTGCGTGCGGAGTATAACGAGATTCAACACGCTCAAAAGATTCGAGCATTGCGCAAGTCTTGATTGAAGTCAGGTTTCGCCAGAGTGCCAGGATGTGAGGTAGTGCACATTATCAGGTTCAAGTTCCCGCCACGGTTACCGACAAGCCAATAACGATTACGTGGCTCATGGGTGGAGCAGCGTCGGGAACAACAATAACAAGTCGTCGCTACCAGGGAAGGTATTTTTACTAATCGTATGAACTGGTAACCAGGTTCATCATTCGACCAAAAGGGAGTTCAATGTCCAGGTCAGCCAAGATCATCATTGCGATGTTCTTTGTTCTTTCGCTATCCGGCTGTGATAAAGCTGTCAACTACGCCGGGGCCCAGTATCTGAAGATGAGTTTAAAAGATGTCTGCGGTGAAGAAGACAGGGAGTGCATTGCGGCCGTCGACGAACAGTTCGAACCCTGCCACGACAAGTACAAGTCCGACTGGGATGCCTACATGGAGGCCAGTGAGAGCAAGGAAGACGTGTACCTCGAGCGCTATTCGACGAGTATGTACGGCTGCATCGTAGACAAGGACGGCAGTCCGTATTTCGTCTTCGATCCGGAGGCATAACCACGCCTGATGTGCCACAATCTAATGGTGATAATAACCGGCATGCCCAGGGGTATGCCAACGGTTGAACTGTGTTGAGTGGACAGGCAGACAAGATGAAAAAACTAAAACTGGTTACCAGCGAATCGCTGGATCTGTTGCAGGAGATCGGCCTGGTACTGATCGCGCTGGCAACGGTCATCGCCTTTGGTATCGAGATCGGGGTGATGGTGGATAACCGCGCGGTGACATTGGCGGATCTGCTGCTGATGTTTATCTACCTCGAGGTGCTGGCCATGGTCGGCATCTATCTCAAGTCGGGCAAGCTGCCGATCCGCATTCCGCTGTATATCGCGATCATCGCCCTGGCCCGTTACATCGTGCTGGACATGAAAGCCATGGAAGGCTGGCAACTGCTGGTGGTTTCCGGTGCGGCGCTGATACTCGCATTGACCATCCTGGTGATCCGTTTCGGGCATATTCGTTATCCCTATGAAGGGTCGGATTCCGGCAGCTGATGGTCATTGTCTATACCGCCAACGACTATATAGAAGGCAACCTGGTCAAAGGGCTGCTCGAAGCGCAGGGCATCGACACCTACGTCAACGGCCAGTACCTGCAGGGGGCCATCGGTGAGCTGATGCCGATGGGGCATATCAAGCTAAGCGTTGATGATGAAGACGAGCTGGCCGCGCTGCGGATCATCGAGCGTTACGAAAGCGGTGAATTTCAGATCGATGATGATCAGGAGGTGTGAATCAACAGGTGATTTATCTATCGTCACGGATATACAAATTATTCTGGATACTAATAATCAATAATTAACAAGGGAGCAAAGGATGCCGCTCGTCTATAAAAATGAAAAACCGTTATTTGTTATTTCCCTGATAATCTCCTCGTTGTTCTGGCTGGGCCTGCTGATAGGCACCATGGGGATGCTGCTGGGTTGGGTACTTATCATCTTTTTATTTTATCTGTTCGCGCATTCAGGCTTCATTGCCTATCTCAAGGGCAATGCGGTGAAAGTGACCGAGCAGCAATATCCCGATCTTTACCGCATGCACCAGGAATGCTGTGCCAGGCTCGAGATGGATAAAATACCGGAGTTATACCTGCTTTGTTCGGATGGCATGCTCAACGCGCTGGCTACGCGATTTTTACGCAAGAACTTCGTAGTGCTTTTTTCGGACATTGTTGATGCCCTGGACGAACGACCCGAGGCGGTGCGTTTTTATATCGGCCACGAGCTCGGGCATATTGCCCGCAATCATCTGGGTTGGGGACCGGTATTGCTGCCTGCGTCGATCCTGCCATTACTCGGGGCGGCTTATTCACGGGCACGGGAATATACCTGCGATCTGCACGGGCTGGCCTGTGCCAGCAACAAGGAAGACGCGATGTATGCTATGGCGGTGCTGGCGGCTGGAGAAAAACGCTGGCAAAACATCAATTTCAGCAGCTATCTGGAACAGGTCGCTATGACGTCCGGATTCTGGATGTCGTTCCATGAATTGATTGCTGATTATCCCTGGCTTAGCAAGCGCATGGCACGTATTGCGGGGAGTGAGAACAGCCAGGCGGTCAAACTGCCAGGTCGTCACAAGCTGGCCTGGTTGTTCGCATTGTTTGTCCCGCGTACCGGTGCCCGGGCTGGTGGAGGCATCGTCTCCGTGCTGATCGTGGTGGCCATCATCGGTATTCTGGCCGCTATTGCGATTCCCGCTTATCAGGAATATATCAGCCGAACGCAGGTGAACACTGCCTGGGATATCGGTCTGGACGCGCAAAAAAAGCTGGAAGACTACATTATTGAAAATAATAAGTTGCCGGATGATCTGTCGCAAACCGGTTTCAGTGTAGGCGATCGAAATGTGATGGCCAGCTATTCGATCAACCAGGAAGGCGCGATCGTGATTACTTTTACCGGGGCGCATCCCGTAGCCGGGCAGACTCTTCTGATCCAGCCCTATGTCGAAAATGAACGGCTTTACTGGCGCTGTGATCTCGGCACGCTGACCGATAAACTGCGACCCAAAGAGTGCCTGTCGCAAGACCAGGGCCTCGATTGAATTAATCTGCAACATCCCGGGGGGCACATGTTGCCCCCGATTTCGTCTGCCTGCTCGTATGAGCATGGCGGCCCGACCGGTCCCTTTAGATTGGCCAGACTATCCGCTAGTATTTGCTTTCACTCTATTACAGCCGGGTCCACCGGCGGCCTGACGGGCAAAGCCGTCCTAAATTATTGAAATATAAGGGGATAAGCCGATGTCGCAGACCAAGATCCTGCTCGAAGAATCCGAAATGCCCACCCAGTGGTACAACGTGGTGGCCGATATGCCCAACCCGCCGACGCCACCGCTGGGTCCCGACGGCCAGCCGATCGGCCCGGACGCCCTGGCGGCCATCTTCCCGATGGCGCTGATCGAGCAGGAGGTGAGCGCGCAGCGCTGGATCGACATTCCCGAACCGGTACGCGAGTTCTACCAGCTGTGGCGGCCCTCGCCGCTGTACCGCGCTCACCAGCTTGAAGCGGCGCTCGGTACTCCCGCGAAAATTTATTACAAGTACGAGGGCGTCAGCCCGGCCGGCTCGCACAAGCCGAACACCGCGGTGGCCCAGGCCTATTACAACAAGCAGGAAGGCATCCATCGCCTGACCACCGAGACCGGGGCCGGCCAGTGGGGCTCGTCGCTGGCGCTGGTAGGCCAGAAGTTCGGTATCGAGGTGCGGGTCTACATGGTCAAGATCAGTTACGAGCAGAAGCCTTTCCGCCGCTCGATGATGCAGACCTGGGGTGCCGAAGTGCTGCCCAGCCCGACCGACCAGACCGAGTCAGGGCGCCAGATACTGGCCAAGCATCCCGATTCGCAGGGTTCACTGGGGATCGCCATCTCCGAGGCGGTGGAAGAGGCTGCCTCGCGCGACGATACCAACTACGCGCTTGGCTCGGTACTCAACCATGTACTGCTGCACCAGACGGTGATCGGCCT
>JASFNY010000086.1:0-7283 GCA_050116795.1 Thiohalophilus sp. | reverse complement strand
GGTGTTTGCCTTTGCCGGCCTTGCGCAGTTCCTTGCGCTTTCCGGAGTCGTCGGGCAGGCCCATCTGGGCATTCTGGATATGGTGGATTTTATCGCGGATCCGGGCGGCCTCTTCGAATTCCAGGTTATGGGCATGCTGGATCATTTGCTGTTCGAGCTCGTTGATCTGTTTGGCCAGCTCCTTCGGCGACAGCTTGTTGTATTCGATCATCTCCTCGGCAACGCGGGCATATTTACGTGCCGACGCGGCGGCCGGACCGTAGGCCCCTTCCATGATATCTGCCACGGCTTTTTTGATCGTGGTCGGGGTAATGCCGTGTTCCTCGTTGAAGGCGATCTGTTTTGTGCGGCGGCGTTCAGTCTCGTCGATGGCGCGCTGCATCGAGCCGGTAATCTTATCCGCATAGAGAATCGCCTTGCCCTGGCTGTTACGCGCGGCACGTCCGATGGTCTGGATCAGCGAGCGTTCGGAACGCAGGAAGCCTTCCTTGTCGGCATCCAGGATTGCGACCAGTGACACCTCGGGAATATCCAGCCCCTCGCGCAACAGGTTGATGCCCACCAGTACGTCGAAGTTCCCCAGCCGCAGATCGCGAATGATCTCGATACGTTCGACGGTATCGATGTCCGAGTGCATATAGCGCACCCGTACGCCATGTTCCTGCAGGTAATCGGTCAGGTCCTCGGCCATGCGCTTGGTCAACGTGGTGACCAGTACCCGTTCACCGGCGCTGGCACGCAGACCCACTTCGGAAAGCAGATCATCGACCTGGGTCGTGGCCGGGCGAATCTCGACTTCCGGATCGACCAGGCCGGTGGGTCGCACTACTTGCTCCAGCACCGCGCCGGAATGATCCAGTTCGTAATCGGCGGGTGTGGCCGAGACGTAAATGGTCTGCGGCTGCAATCGTTCAAACTCCTCGAACTTCAGCGGCCGGTTGTCCATCGCCGAGGGCAGTCGGAATCCGTACTGCACCAGGTTTTCCTTGCGCGAGCGATCACCTTTATACATGGCACCCAGTTGCGGAATGGTCACGTGCGATTCGTCCACCACCAGCAACGCCTCTTCGGGTAAATAGTCGATGAAGGTCGGCGGCGGTTCGCCGGGATTGCGGCCCGACAGGTAGCGTGAATAGTTCTCGATGCCCGAGCAATAACCCAGCTCCTGCATCATCTCGATATCGAAACGGGTGCGTTCTTCGAGCCGCTGGGCTTCGACCAGCTTGTCATTGGCACGCAGGTAATCGAGGCGTTCTTTTAACTCCTCGCGGATCTGTTCGATCGCCTTGACGATGGTCTCACGCGGGGTGACGTAATGGGTCTTTGGATAGATGGTGGCACGCGGCACCTTGCGCAGCACCTCCCCGGTCAGCGGATCGAAGTAACTGATGTTTTCGATCTCATCATCGAACAGCTCGACCCGCAGCGCGTCGCGATCTGAATCGGCCGGATAGATGTCGATCACCTCGCCGCGCACCCGGTAGGTGCCGCGTTGCAGCTCCACGTCGTTGCGCGTGTACTGCAACTCGGTCAGGCGGTGCAGAATTTTGCGCTGATCGATCTGATCGCCGCGCACCAGGTGCAGCAACATCTTTAAATAAGCATCCGGATCACCCAGGCCGTAGATCGCCGAGACCGTGGCAACGATGACGACGTCCTTGCGTTCCATCAACGCCTTGGTGGCGGACAGGCGCATCTGCTCGATGTGCTCGTTGATCGAGGCATCTTTCTCGATAAAGGTGTCCGAAGCCGGCACGTAGGCCTCGGGCTGGTAGTAATCGTAATAGGAGACGAAGTATTCGACCGCGTTCTCGGGGAAGAAGTCTTTCATCTCGCCGTAGAGCTGGGCCGCCAGGGTCTTGTTGTGGGCCAGGATCAGGGTCGGTCGCTGGATGGCCTGTATCACGTTGGCGATGGTGAAGGTCTTACCCGAACCGGTCACGCCCAGCAGGGTCAGCCCCGCTTCACCGGCCTGGATCCCCTTGATCAGGCCGTCGATGGCGGCGGGCTGGTCGCCGGCGGGTTCAAATTGGGATTTGAGCTGAAATTTTTTACTCATGTGATTCAGTCAGAGGAACGTTTCCAGTATATTACACGCCTTTGTCAAACAACGCTGTCGATGAGGCCGTCAACATTGGATATCAAGCTCTCCGCCCGGGTTCAACGCATCAAGCCCTCCCCCACCCTTGCGGTCACCGCGCTGGCCAACGAACTGAAGGCCCAGGGCAAGGACATCATTGGCCTGGGGGCCGGCGAGCCCGATTTTGATACCCCGGACCACATCAAGGAAGCCGCGATCCAGGCGATCCGTGACGGTTTCACCAAGTACACCGCCGTGGACGGCACCGCCGGCCTGAAACAGGCCATTATCACCAAGTTTATCCGCGACAACCGGCTGGATTACCTGCCCGAGCAGGTGCTGGTTTCCTGCGGCGGCAAGCAGAGCTTCTACAACCTGGCCCAGGCCCTGCTGGATGCCGGCGATGAGGTGCTGATCCCGGCCCCCTACTGGGTTTCCTACCCGGACATGGTCCTGCTGGCCGATGGCAAGCCGGTCATTATGGACACCGGTTTCGAGCAGCAGTTCAAGATCACCCCGGAGCAGCTGGACGCTGCCATCAATCACAATACGCGGTTGCTGGTGCTGAACAGCCCTTCAAACCCCACCGGCATGGCCTATACCCGGCAAGAGCTGGAAGGGCTGGGCGCCGTCCTGCGCCACCACCCGCACGTGATGATTGCCACCGATGACATGTACGAACACATTCTCTGGAGCGAGGAACCGTTCGCCAACATCCTCAATGCCTGCCCCGATCTGTACGAGCGGACCATTGTGCTAAATGGTGTTTCCAAGGCCTACTCCATGACCGGCTGGCGCATCGGCTATGCAGCAGGTCCCGAACCGCTGATCAAGGCGATGAAGAAAATCCAGTCGCAGAGCACCTCCAATCCGACCTCTATCGCCCAGGTGGCGGCCCAGGCCGCGCTTGACGGGGATCAGAGCTGTATCGCCGAGATGCTCAAGGCCTTCAAGACCCGCCACGACTACCTGGTCGAGGAGCTCAATCAAATCGACGGCATCCAGTGCCTGCCCGGACACGGCACATTCTATTCGTTCCCGGACATGTCCGGGCTGATCGAGCGGCTGGACGGCATCCACGATGACATCGGCCTGGCCGAGTTCCTGCTGGACAAGGCCGGCGTGGCCATGGTCCCCGGCTCGGCCTTTGGCAGCCCGGGGAACATGCGACTTTCCTTTGCTACCAGCCTGGATAACCTGCAGGAAGCGGTGAAGCGCATCAGGGATGTGACCGGGCAATAACCTCTTAACCCGGATAAATTTGCCCGTATTTCAGTTAGTTGCCCTGCAGCAGAGCCGTTTGTAGGAATTGTCCTACAAAACATTCAGCCGATTCCTACAAAAACTGACCGGGATGTCCTACAGCCCTTTGCCCTCCCATGGCGTAACTTAATACTCAACAAGGATGTGGGGGGTTGACATGGATGTCAGACACGCCAAGTCCTGTAGCCGCAAGGATTGCGGCCTCAGGCATTTTCCTTCTTTTCGTTATTCCCGGGGCCTGAGCCTGATCGAAGTGATTACGGTCACGGCGCTGCTCTCTATTTCCTACAGCATCGGGGTTCCCGCGTTCGCCAAGTTCCTGTCCTCTGAAAAGGGCATCGCACGTATCAACGATCTGGCCGCCAGCCTGGCCCTGACCCGCTCGGTCGCTATCAAACGTGGCCGGCCTGCAGTCATCTGCAAAAGCCGCGACGGGCAATACTGCCACCGCCGTGGAACTACCTGGCACGATGGCTGGATCGTATTCGTGGATTTCGATCAGGACCGTCAACGCAGTGATGATGAACCGCTGGTTCACAGCCAGGGCCGGGGGAGCGCCGGGCAACAACTGACCTATGCCGCCTTCGGCTCCAAACACTATGTCACCTACCGCCCGTCCGGCTATACAAAAACCAACGGCACCTTCACCCTGTGCGATCCACGCTATCCCGATGACGCCCGCGCCCTGATCCTGATGAAAACGGGGCGGGTTCGGGCCAGCCGTGTCAAAACCAACGGCGATCCGCTGGAATGCACGGATACATAAAGGCCAGGGACGACATACAGGATGTATTAGTGTCGCGGGAGGCAAGACGCCGGGAGCGAAAGGCCTGAGACAGCCGCCGACGGGTCGGCGGTTCGTCTAAAAACAAAAACGAAATAACAATTCAGGGAATAAATTCAGGCAGGAAATGGCTCCCCGGGACGGGCTCGACAATTCTGCCGGGAGCAGAATTGGTCGCACTTCAGTGCGCCCACAGGGCGAAGGCCAGGGATGGCCTGAGACAGCCGCCGAAGGGTCGGCGGTTCGTCTAAAAACAAAAACGAAATAACAATTCAGGGAATAAATTCAGGCAGGAAATGGCTCCCCGGGACGGGCTCGAACCGCCGACCCAGTGATTAACAGTCACTTGCTCTACCGACTGAGCTACCGGGGAATAGGCCGCGTATCTTACTGACCCACCCTCTGTGGGTCAAGTCTGGGGCCGGTTCTAACTGCCTAAATTTCGGGCATTTTCAGGCATTCGGCGACAAAAACGTGGAACGAGAGTACCAGGTTTTTATCCCCTCCCTCACCCCCTGCTCAAGGGCCTGTGGGAGGCGATTGACGCACATGGATGTAACTACCCCGGCTCTGTTCCCAACAGAGCCGGGATACACGCCATCCCTGGCGATAATGTCGCGGGAGGCAGGATGCCGAGAGCGACCCATCGGCGATTTGCCTAACCTGAAGAAGTCGCGGCTGGAAGCCCCTCCTACATTCTCTATCCGCTACATTGCAATTGTCTTGTGGGAGGCGATTCCATCGGCGACATCTCACAACCAGGCGGCGTCCCAAAGCGGATAATCGCCAATCTTGTCTACCAGACCCGCGCGTAGCGGATTGGCAACAACATATCGCGCTACAGCTATAAGATCCTCTTCCTGCCGCAACGCCCGATCGTGAAATCCATCCTGCCAGAGGCTTCCTTTACGGTTCATTAATCTGTTCACTTTATAAGCCGAATTTCTCTTAACCCCGGCAATAACATTCGACAGGTGATAGCCAGGATTCAGTTGGAATAACCAATGTATATGATCCGGCATGACCACATAGCAGAGTGTTTCGGCACCCCTCTGATAGTTTTTGATTACCTGTACAAGCTCCCTGCCTGCCCAAATATCAGCAAAAACCGGACAACGTTTTTGGGTTACAGCAGTAACCAGGTAAATCTGAAAGGGGATTGAATTTCGGCCTATCCTTAAATTCCTTGAATGGGCAAATTTTTGTTCACCATCCATGGTGAAATCCTCATTTTAAAATCGCGGCTGAAAGCCCCTCCTACTATATGGTTTTCACGTAATCCAGCAAATAGGCTTTGAAACTGTCCTTCAACTCGGGATGCTTTAGGGCGTACTCGACAGTGGCCTGCAGATAGCCCTGCTTGCTGCCGCAGTCGTAGCGTCTCCCCTCGAAGGCATAACCCAGCACGGTCTCCTCCCTGAGCAGGGCATCGATCGCATCGGTCAGTTGGATCTCGTTACCGGCGCCCTTCTGGGTCTTCTCCAGTAAATCAAAGATTCGCGGGGTCAGGATATACCGGCCGACCACGGCCAGGTTTGAAGGGGCCTTGTCCGGTGATGGTTTTTCCACAATGCTCTCGACCCTGGATATGCGATCCTCTATCGGTTCGCCCTTTATGATGCCGTACTTGGATGAATCCTCGATGGGAATCTCCTCAACGCCGAGTATGCTGTGACCGTAGCGTTCATACTGTTCCACCATCTGCTGCATACAGCTTTTATCACCACCGTCGATCAGATCATCGGCCAGGATGACAGCAAACGGGTCATCGCCCACGACGGGCCTGGCAAGCAGCACGGCGTGACCCAGCCCCAACGCCTCGGCCTGGCGCAGATAGATGCAACTGACATGATCGGGCACGATATTCCGCACAATTTCCAGTAGCTTGGTCTTGCCCTTCTCTTCCAGTTCGGTTTCCAGCTCGTAGGCCTTGTCAAAATGATCCGGGATCGCACGCTTGCTGCGCCCGTTGATAAAAATCATCTGATCGCAACCGGCCGAAATCGCCTCTTCCACGGCGTACTGGACCAGTGGTTTGTCAACAACCGGTAACATTTCCTTGGGCATGGCCTTGGTGGCGGGTAAGAAGCGGGTGCCGAGTCCGGCGACGGGAAATACAGCTTTTTTGATGGGTTTCATTCTCGCGTTATACCTTGATTCAACTGCAAACTAACATAGCAAATATTGCCGGAATCAGGCAACAAAGCCAGCTTTCAAATAAGTAAGAATTTTCAACAGGCTGATTATTGACTGGTAATATGAAATGAAGGCGCACAATGTGCGCCTTCATTGTCAGGCTAACGGGCTGGTCGAAATATTTACTTCTTTGGCTGTAGCTTTAATTGCTGAGATGCCAGTTTGAGGTTTTCCCGGTTCTTGTTGAGAATCCCCAATCCAATCCCCTGCACTTTAGCCAAATCGTCAACGGTCTTGAACGGGCCGTGTTTTTTGCGATACTCGACGATCGCCACGGCCTTCTTCTGGCCCACTCCGTTGATGTTGGCGGAGAGCTCCGCCGCGTTGGCACTGTTGATATCCACCGGGCCGGCAAATGCAACTCCGGCGAACAGCATACCCAGGGTCAAGCAAAAGATGTGAATTAGTTTTTTCATGAGAGACTCCTTTCTCTTGTGGTTTGTTGTCATCCTGACGTAAATAATTATTGCATCATTGACTCAAGATGCAACGTTTCTGTCTGTCAGACTTTTCGGAAAATTCCGTAGGAATATACCTACACGCGACGCCGGCTTAATTTGCGCCCAGTTCCGCCTCGATATCGGCCAGGGCCTGCATGGGATCGGAAGCCTGGGTAATGGGACGTCCGATCACCAGGTAATTTGAACCGGCCTGGACAGCTTCGGCGGGAGTCATAATACGAGTTTGATCGCCTGAAGCACTACCGGCCGGACGTATACCCGGTGTTACCAGCTGAAAGTCGGGCGGTAGTTGTTTGCGTAGCAGGGTGACTTCCTGTGGCGAACAGACCACGCCATCAAGTCCGCTACTCGCGGCGAGTTGCGCCAGTTTAGCGACATTGTCTGCCGGTGCACCGGTCAGTCCCACTTCTTCCAGATCGGACGGACCCATGCTGGTCAGGATCGTGACACCTATCAGCAGAGGTTGGTTATTCGAGTTGGTGATCGCCTCGCGGGCCGC
>JASFNY010000085.1:0-7393 GCA_050116795.1 Thiohalophilus sp. | reverse complement strand
CAGGATCATCCAGTGGCCAGTGTTCTTTTCTAACCCCGTCCGGCAAAACCGGGCAATGTTCGTCGGCATGACCACAGACCGTCACCACATAGTCAGCGTGCTGCAACATGGCGCTGGTCAGTCTGGTGGATTCCTGGCCGGAGATATCGATACCGGCCTCTTCCATGATCGCGATGGCCCGGGGATTCTTGCCATGCTGCTCGATGCCGGCAGAGTCCACATTAAGCCAGTTGGGACCAAGGTGACGTGCCCAGCCCTCGGCCATCTGTGAGCGGCAGCTGTTACCGGTGCAGAGAAATAACAAATGCATGGCCGGGCTCTCAACTAACAACAGTTATTGCTGACCGGCGTGCAACAACCGGTCTGTGTACGCTCTGCATCGGTACGCTTGCCGTATACTTCGGCACTTTCCAGACTGTGAAAGCTCTCCCAGGCAATGCCCTGGGGATCGATCGTCCAGTACTTGTCCGACTTGGCATAGCAACAGGTCGTACCCTCCTCGGCCAGACCATGAATATCTGCAGAATCGAGACGCTGGCGGATCGCCGTCAGCTCATCTGCGTCATCGGCCTGTATACCGATATGATCCAGGCCCGGCTGTTTACCGTGCGTAGAGATGGCGAAGTTGACCTGTGGATCGGCCAGCTCCCACTTTGCATAGTCGGGTTTACTGACAGTAGGGGCAGTACCGAACAGGCCGGAATAAAAGACGATATTTTTTTCCAGATCCTCGACGGCGAGATGGATATGCATGCGGCTCATGGTTTCTCTCCTGGGTAATACGTCCCTCAGGCACAACACTGGTTGTCGGGCCGATTGGGCATGCTGTTCAATAATTTTCGATCCTGTATATAGGGTGATTCGTCAGCGATCCCTGTAGCGGTGTCGCTTAACACCTGCTGTGCCCAGTCGGGCAGTTCCGGGTGCAAACGGTAGTAAATCCACAGGCCCCGGCGACGATCTGCGACAAGCCCGCTTTCCCGCAACTGCGCCAGGTGCCTGGACACCATTGGTTGCGAGACGTTCAGGGCATGGGTCAGCTCGCAGACGCACAATTCCCCTTCCTGCTGCAGCAACATCAACATGCGTAACCTCAGGGGATGGGCCAGGGCGGCAAAAAAATCATTACTTATTCTCATCATGACAATATATATGATAAATCATATATATTGTCAACCGTATATATGCGGACATAAGAAAAGGCTGACAGGCAGCCTTTTCGTTAGCGGTTACTGCATCATTCCCGGACCCATCATCATGCCTGGGCCTCCCATGCCGCGATATTGTCCTCGATATTCATGCAGCTTTTGACGCTGCTCATCGGTCAACTGGTCCATCATCTTGTTCCGGGCTTGCAGCCTGTCCTGAAACATCTGTTTGCGTAGTTTGGACATCTTGTCATAGATTCGACCGGCGGCTTCCGGGTCCGGCTTGTCGGCCTGCATGATGTCCTGCATCTGGTTGCGCAAATCCATCATCTCTCCCATGCGGTCCCAGTTCTTATCCTGCATCCCGCGCATGATATCGCGCATGGCACTGCGTTGTTTGTCACTCAGATCCGGCATCATCATGGGCCCCATACCCATCATACCCATGCCGTTCATACCGCCCATCATACCCATGCCGTTATAGCCGCCCATCATGCCGCGGCCCTGCATCATGCCATGGTAGTCGTCGTTATCCATCATCATACCCATACCCTGTCCACCATGAGCATACGCAGTGATGGAAACCGGCATTAACAATGTGAATACAAGTGCGAATAACCTTCGATTAATCTTCATGATTATTTCTCCTCTCACCATGTGTATTGGCAAGTTGGTGTTATCCAGCAAGCCTCGCAGACAAAGAAGAAATGTCAAGCCGGACACTATTCTGATTGAGTACGAATATTTATGTGGTCTTCACAAAAGCATTCGATAAGACACAATATCTGTGTACTGAAGGCAAGATATTCAGCCAGATAAAGTACTTTTATATTTGATAGACATAAGTCATCGAATAAATGGGAAGCTGAAATAATTTCGAACGAAAGCGGGGAAATAAATGCAGTGTAATCAAAACAACAAGGGCCACTCTGAAGTGGCCCTTGTTATCTGGATATGGGGTGGCTGACCGGGATCGAACCGGCGACCACAGGAGCCACAATCCTGCACTCTACCAACTGAGCTACAGCCACCATAAAACTTTTCCCGGGGCCGTTGAAATGGCGTCCCGGGAGGGATTCGAACCCCCGACCTACGGCTTAGAAGGCCGTTGCTCTATCCGGCTGAGCTACCGGGACTCGAAACACCCACACAGCGATTAAACCGCCGAGATTTTATCACAATGGTCGGGGAAGAGGGATTCGAACCCCCGACATCCTGCTCCCAAAGCAGGCGCGCTACCAGACTGCGCTATTCCCCGTGTAAGGGCGGCGATAATACGCATACTCGCGATGCAGGTCAATGAAATTGCAGCCGTTTTCCGGCGCGATGCTTGGCCTGACGCCGCTATCATGCGATCATAACAGGGATTTCACGCCCGTAAACGAGGATTCGGACAGACCGCATGACAGCCCAGATTATCGATGGCAAGGCGATTGCCGCACAGCGTCGCCAGATGGTGAAACAACAGGTCGATGCCCGGCTGGAGGCCGGCAAACGGGCCCCCGGTCTGGCAGTGATCCTGGTCGGTAATCACCCTGCCTCGGAAGTCTACGTGCGCAACAAGCGCAAGGGCTGCGAGGAAGCCGGCATCAAATCCTTTGCCTATGACCTGCCGGAGGACACCGAGCAGGACAGGCTGTTGACCCTGATTGACGAACTGAATGCCAACCCGGTGGTCGACGGGATTCTGGTGCAGATGCCGTTACCCTCGCATATCGATCAGGTCACCGTCATCGAACGCATCAAGCCAGACAAGGACGTCGACGGCTTTCATCCCTATAACATTGGTCGCCTGGCGGTCCGCATGCCGGTATTACGGCCCTGCACACCGCGCGGCGTAATCGCCCTGCTGGAAAGTACCGGGCAACCGGTCAAGGGTCAGAACACCCTGGTGGTCGGTGCATCCAACCATGTTGGCAGACCAATGGCACTCGAATTGTTGCTGGCAGGTGCCACGGTGACAATTTGCCATCGCTTTACCCGGGATCTGGAACATGAAGTCCGGGAAGCGGAAATCGTCGTCGTCGCGGTCGGCAAACCCGGTGTGGTCGACGGAGACTGGATCAAACCCGGCGCCACAGTTATCGACGTGGGAATCAATCGCACCGAGGCCGGAAAACTGATCGGTGACGTGGACTTTGCTGCTGCCAGTAAAAACGCAGCCTGGATCACCCCCGTCCCCGGTGGGGTCGGTCCGATGACAGTGGCCATGCTGTTGCAGAATACGGTTGATGCCTGCAACAACTTCCATGATCATTAATAATTACTGGGGAGTGAGGTACTTGCCCGGCTCTTCCGGCAGTCCGGCGAAGCAGGCTTTATATTCCGGGGTTTCCTGAATATCGTCATTACCCAGACTGACCTGGAAAATCTGATCCAGGTCCACCATCAGATTGATCTCTTTACCGTCAAGCTGACCGGTGCAACGTTCGATAACCAGTTCACCTGAGGCATCGAAACTGCGGAACGCATGCAGATCGCCGTTGTAGCCATGAAAACTGACCAGTGTCTGGACCGGGGCATTGTGATATTCAGGTAGATAGGCCGCGGTATAATCGCGCATGACTCGTCCCTGGTCGTCACGAATAAAGACTTCGATGACATGCAAATCGTCAGTCTCGATCTCCCACTGCACGCGACTGATCAGTTTATCTTCGTGGTAATAGTTCTCCTCACGATAGAATTCCGGCATATGCGCATAGCCGCCGGTTACGGTTTCCTGCTTGACTGGCAACTCTTTGACCAGTTTCTTATGCAGTTCCAGAATCTGCTCGGCAAAATCATTCCAGACCCTGACATGCGTCTTGTCTTCCTTGATTGGCTCGGCAATTGCCATATTGCTAAAAAGCATCACCATCGCCGCTGTCCGCGCGATTGCATTAAATTGCATAGCTACCCCCTTTTTGACCTGAAGACATCGCCTGCTGAGTCAGGCAATGCGGATTTGCAGGACATTCTCAGGATTCATTTCAGTATCATTTGGATATTGGTCGGAGTTAAAACGCTATCCTGACACTTTATTCTTGAGGCAAACGCTATTCCCGCCGCCAGGTCGTCCCCGAAGGTCCGTCTTCCAATACAACTCCCTGATCCAGCAACTGATCACGAATACGATCGCTTTCAGCCCAGTCTTTGTTGCTACGCGCCTCGGTGCGTTGCCTGATCAGCGATTCGATGGTCTCAGTGTCGAGTCCTTTTCCATCTGCCTCACCCTGGAGGAACGAATCCGGCGACTGCTGTAACAGGCCCAGCATACCGCCCAGATATTTTAACGTCGCAGCCGCAGATTCCGGTTCACCATTCTCACGCAGCTTGTTTATCTCATGGGCCAATTCAAACAGCACGGACTGGGCTTCAGGTGTATTGAAATCATCATCCATGGCGGACCGGAAACGCTCGACATAATCCTGGCTGGACGGTGCGGGCTGAATCTCGTCAAAACCACGCAGTGCGGTATACAGGGTAGTCAAGGCACCTTTGGCATTGTCCAGATGCTGATCCGAATAGTTCAGCGGGCTGCGATAATGACTCGAGAGAATAAAATAGCGCAGGACCTCGGGTGCATATTTCTCAAGCACGTCGCGAATGGTGAAAAAGTTGCCCAGCGACTTGGACATCTTCTCTTCATCCACGCGCACGAAACCGTTATGCATCCAGACGTTCACGAAGGTCTCGCCCGTGGCGGCTTCGGACTGCGCAATTTCGTTTTCATGGTGAGGAAACTGCAGATCCAGGCCGCCGCCGTGAATATCGAAGTGATGCCCGAGACAATGGGTCGACATGGCTGAGCATTCAATATGCCAGCCCGGCCGGCCCGCTCCCCAGGGCGAATCCCAGGCCGGTTCATCCGGCTTGGCGGCCTTCCACAAAACGAAGTCCAGCGGGTCCTGTTTGGACTCGTCCACGGCGATGCGCTCGCCTGCCCTCAGATCCTCGATCTGTTTACCGGAAAGTCGTCCGTAATTCTCAAACCGGCTGACATCGTAATACACATCCCCGTTATCAGCCGCGTAGGCATAACCTTTTTCTACCAGGGTAGCAATCATCTCGATGATTTGCTGCATATGCATTGTGGCACGCGGCTCCTGATTGGGGTGCAGAACACCCAGCGCCTCGGCATCGCGGTTCATCTCGTCGATGTAACGCCCGGTCAGAGTGTCAATAGACTCATTATTCTGGTTGGCGCGCTGGATAATCTTGTCATCAATATCGGTGATGTTGCGCACATAGGTGACATGCTCGGCCCCGAAGACCTCGCATAAATACCGGTAGACGACATCAAACACCACCAGCACCCGGGCATGGCCGATATGGCACATGTCATAGACGGTCATTCCGCAAACATACATCCTGACGTTGTCCGGATCGATCGGCTGGAAGGGTTCCTTGCGCTTGCTCAGATTGTTATGAATTTGCAGCATCAGTCTCACTCATGACAGGCTCCCGCGCAGGCCGGGCGGGCCAGCGCGTAGGGTACCGGAAATCGCCCTTGCAGACAAAATCCGTAACGTTATTCAAGCCTTTTACCTGTCCCGTAAACCCATTATCATGGGCCCTTCCGCACAAACCCGAGGACCTGCTGTTATGCGAAAACTTCCGTTCTGGTTTAAAATTTTATTGCTCCTGGTCCCGGCCGCTGCCCACGCCCAGGAAGCCCCCCGGGTCGAAATGCAGACCAGCCAGGGGACCATCGTTCTGGAACTCTACCAGGACAAAGCACCCAAGACTGTTGATAATTTTCTCCAGTATGTACAGGACGGCTTCTACAACAACACGGTTTTTCATCGTGTCATCAATGATTTCATGATTCAGGGCGGTGGCTTCACTCCGGAATTCGAGCACAAGCAGACCCGTCCACCGATTATTAACGAAGCCGACAATGGTCTGGAGAACAAGCCCGGCACCATTGCCATGGCACGTACCGGCGAACCTCATTCAGCGACCGCGCAGTTTTTCATCAACGTGGCTGACAATGACTTTCTCAACCACACAAACAATACCCCCCGCGGCTGGGGTTACGCGGTTTTCGGCAAAGTCATAAAGGGTATGGACGTGGTTAACAAGATCAAAAGCCTGCCCACCGGTCCCGGCGGTCCATTCCCCTCGGACGTGCCCACGGTCCCGGTTATTATTCAACAAGTCACTTTACTGAACCCTTCCCAACCCTCTTCTTCAAACTGACAGGATTTTCTTATGGTTAAACTACATACCAACAAGGGCACTATCGTGCTTGAACTCAATGCCGAAAAGGCTCCCAAAACCGTGGAGAATTTCCTCGACTACGCGAGGAACGGTTTTTATGACGGAACGATATTTCACCGTGTCATTGACGGGTTCATGATCCAGGGCGGTGGCATGGAACCTGGTATGAGCGAGAAAAAGACCAATGCCCCGATCCAGAATGAGGCCAACAACGGCTTGACCAACGAACGCGGTACTATCGCGATGGCCCGCACTCCGGATCCCCATTCTGCGACAGCCCAGTTCTTTATTAATGTTTCCGATAATACCTTTTTGAACTTTCGTGCAGAAACCATGGACGGCTGGGGTTATTGCGTATTCGGCAAAGTTGTGGACGGAATGGATGTGGTGGACAGCATACGCAATGTCGAAACCGGTTCTTTCGGGTTTCACCAGGATGTTCCGAAAGAAGACATCGTGATCGAAAGCGTGGAAGTCGAATAAAACCGACATGTCCACCCTTTTCATATCGGATCTGCATCTTAGCGAGGAACGTCCAGACATCACCCGGTTGTTTATCGATTTTCTTCATAACCGGGCCATGCATGCCGAGGCTCTATATATTCTCGGCGATCTGTTCGAGGTCTGGTTGGGAGACGATATGATTTTGCCGGAATACCGGCAGGCCATCGAAGCCATGCATTCGTTGTCCCGCTCCGTACCATTGTATGTCATGTACGGTAACCGGGATTTCCTGATGCGCGACGAGTTTTTGCAAAAAAGCGGGGCACGTTTGCTGGAAGAACCTGCCACGATCGATCTCTACGGTATACCTACGCTGTTATTACATGGCGATACGCTTTGCACGGACGATATTCCTTATCAGGAATTTCGGCGTATGGTGCGCAATCCACAATGGCAGGAGGCCTTGCTGGCAAAATCGCCTGAGGAACGTTTGGCACTGGCCAGGGAATATCGTGAAACCAGCAAGCAGGAAACCGGCAGCAAGGATGAGGCTATCATGGACGTGAATGACGAGACTGTGATGCAAACCCTGAGGCAGC
>JASFNY010000084.1:0-7399 GCA_050116795.1 Thiohalophilus sp. | reverse complement strand
CCACAACTTCCAAGGCACACACCGCGGTCAAGATCGAGCAGCACTATCATGCCCCGACCGTGTGGGTGAAAGACGCCTCGCGGGCCGTGGGTGTGGCGCAGAACCTGATCAGCACCCTGTACAAGGACAAGTTCGTCGAGGATCTGCGTGCCGAATATGAAGACGTGCGGACGAAACATGCCGGGCGTCGCGCCAAGACCACCTGGCTGACATTGGAGAAAGCGCGTGAGAACAAGACCAAGATCGACTGGTCAGACTATACACCGCCGGTTCCCGAACAGCCCGGTATCCAGGTCTTCGATGATATGCCGCTGGAATTCCTGCGTCCCTACATCGACTGGACACCGTTTTTCCATACCTGGGAAATGAAAGGTTCCTATCCCAAGATCCTGGATGATCCGGACAAGGGTGAAGAGGCCAGGAAGCTGTTTGCCGATGCGCAAAAGATGCTGGATCAGATAATCGAGGAGCGCTGGCTCAAGGCGCGGGCCGTGGTCGGCCTGTTCCCGGCTAACAGCGTCAATGATGATGATATCGAGATCTACGAGGACGAGTCACGTAGCAAGGTCAAGATGACCCTCAACCATCTGCGGCAGCAAACCGAACGACCGCCGGGTAAGCCCAACCGCTGCCTGGCCGATTTTGTCGCACCTAAAGACAGCGGCAAGAAAGATTATGTCGGCGGTTTCGTGGTGACCACCGGGCTGGGCATCGATGAGCATATCGAACGTTTCGAGAAGGACCATGACGATTATCATTCGATCATGCTCAAGGCGCTGGCCGATCGTCTGGCCGAGGCCTTTGCCGAGCACATGCATGATCGCATGCGTCACATCAACTGGGGTTACGAGTCCAACGGCTGGACCCCGGACTATGGGATCAAGGATGAAAACTTCGACAACGAAAAACTGGTCCGTGAAAAGTACCAGGGTATTCGTCCGGCGCCCGGTTATCCGGCCTGCCCGGAACATACCGAGAAGCTGAAGCTGTGGGAACTGCTGGATGCCGAGACAAATACCGGTGTCAAGCTGACCGAGTCCATGGCCATGTGGCCGGCGGCCGCAGTCAGTGGCTGGTATTTCAGCCATCCCGATTCCAGCTATTTCGGTGTCGGCAAGATCAACCGCGATCAGGTAGAAGACTATGCCAAACGCAAGGGCATGTCCGTGTCTGATGTCGAACGCTGGCTCGGACAAAGCCTGGGTTACGATACGGATTAAATCATCCGGGCAAGGCAGGTGAATTAAAAGCCGGTACAGGAATGTGCCGGCTTTTTTGTTTCAGGTATCTTTATGTTGACCATGCAACCAAACAGAGAGGCCAAATGTTTAATAGCCTGAAACGCTGGTGGCAGGAACAGATTATCCGCCGTTCACCTTATATAGAAGCGGACTGGCAACAGGCATTTGAACGCCTGCCGTTGCTCGAGCGTCTGACTGACGATGAGCGCAACCGGTTACGGCGTCTGGCGATCCTGTTCCTGCATGAAAAGTCGCTGGAAGGGGCGGGTGAACTTGAGGTTGATACGCAGTTGAAGCTGGTAATCGCGCTGCAGGCCTGCCTGCCGATCCTGAACCTGGGGCTGGACTGGTATGACGGCTGGGTGTCAGTGGTAATCCATCCTTACGGTTTTACACCGGTGCACACCGAAATGGACGAGTACGGGGTAGTGCACCAGGTGAAGAATGACCTGAGTGGTGAGTCCTGGTTGCGCGGCCCTGTGGTTTTGTCGGCCGATGCCTCACTCGAGGGTGGCATCATAGACGGGCATAACCTGGTGATTCACGAATTCGCCCACAAACTGGACATGCAAAACGGGGCGGCCAACGGCATGCCGCCACTGCACAGCGACATGTCTGCACCACAATGGAGCGAAGCTTTCAGTGCAGCCTACGCCGATCTGCAACGGCGTATCGAGCATGGCAAACCGACACCCATAGATCATTATGCGGCAACTGCTCCGGCAGAGTTTTTTGCCGTATTGAGTGAGGTTTTTTTTGAACAGCCGCAAGTAATACAGCAGCACTATCCGGCAGTTTACCGGCAACTCGCATTGTTCTATCGCCAGGACGTGCTGGATATTTGAACAATCCACCGGCTGTCATATAGTCTAGACAGACAGTACTTCTGGAGATCCGGGCATGGCCACGATCAATAACATCGAACCCCTGTGGTTGAAGCGGGAAAGCAGCACCACGCTTGCCCGTTTGTTGCCGAGGCTGGAAGCCGGATTTCAGGATCAGGTTGATAGTGCCGAATGGCAAGGCTATCAGGAACGACTCAAGCGCCACTTTCCACAACTGTTTGAAAAACTCTATGCATTGTATGGGGCGCATTACGATTTTTTCTATCACCTTGAAAATATTTTGAAGTCTACGACCCGCATGTGGTTGGAAAGACCGGGCGAATTGCGTGCGCTGGATGCGATGCGCGAAGTCAATCGTGAATGGTACCTGTCCAATCGAATGATGGGGGCTATGTGTTATGTGGATCTGTTTGCCGATGATCTGCAGAATTTGCGTGCCAAAATCCCGTATCTGACCGAGCTGGGGATCACTTATCTGCATTTGATGCCACTGTTCAAGATGCCGGAAGGCGACAATGACGGTGGATATGCAGTCAGCAGTTATCGCGAAGTGCATCCGCCGCTTGGGACCATGGAGGACCTGAAAGACCTGGCAACCGAGTTGCGTCATCATGGTATATCGCTGGTGCTGGATTTCATATTCAACCATACCTCTGACGAACACGACTGGGCAAAGGCCGCACAAAACGGTGATAGTGATTACCAGGCCTTTTACCGTATGTATCCCGATCGCACTATGCCTGATGCCTACGAACGCAGCATGGGAGAGATTTTCCCGGAAGACCATCCAGGTGCCTTTACATACCGAAACCGGATGAAGCGATGGATCTGGACCACCTTTAATAATTATCAGTGGGATTTGAACTATGAAAACCCGGCGCTGTTCAACCAGATGCTGGAAGAGATGCTGTTTCTTGCCAATCAGGGCGTAGAGGTTTTACGTCTCGATGCGGTGGCGTTTTTATGGAAACGGTTGGGAACAGATTGTCAGAACCTTCCCGAAGCGCACTGGGTAATACAGGCCTTTAATGCTATTGCCAGCATCGCGGCACCGGCCATGGTGTTCAAGTCAGAAGCGATCGTTCACCCCGATGAGGTGAAAAAATATATCGGCGTCAGTGAGTGTCCGCTCTCCTATCATCCGCAGCTTATGGCATTGTTATGGGAGGCGCTGGCAACCCGCGATGTACGGGCTTTGCATCGCGCCATGAAAGAGGATTTTGATATTCCGCAAGGATGTGCCTGGGTCAACTATGTACGCAGTCATGATGATATTGGCTGGGCCTTTTCTGACGATGACATTATTGCCTCGGGTTTCGAGCCAAAGGAGCATCGGCGTTTTCTGACCGATTTTTATACCGGGCGTTACCCCGGTAGTTTTGCCCGCGGGGCACCATTTCAGGAGAACCGGCAGACCGGTGATGCGCGCATCTCGGGAACCTGTGCTTCATTGTGTGGACTTGAGAAGGCTGTAACGGAAAAGGACGAAACAGAAAAAGAACTGGCCATCAAGCGAATCATGCTGTTGCATGGTGTAACTATATTACTTGGCGGAATTCCTTTGTTATATATCGGTGATGAGATCGGTACTCTGAATAATCACGATTATGAGAAAGATAAGGATAAAGTTGGCGACACGCGTTGGTTACACCGTTCCCGGTTCGATTGGGAGTTGGCCGAACAGCGTGGCGATAATGAAACTGTGACCGGAAAAATCTACCAGGGTATTTTACGCCTGATTCAGTTGCGTCAGCAGAATCCTGCATTCCATCATGCCGAGACTGAATTCACCGATACTGGCAACAGCCATGTGTTCAGTTTCTTCCGTAATAGTGATCAGTATAGTGTATTTGTATTGGCTAACTTCAGTGATAAGCAGCAACAACTTGAGGCACGTCGTTTGCGAATGTTAGGTTTACGCAAGACCATGGTGGATTTGTTTGGCGGCCATACGATTACAGCAACCCAGGAACTTGTTATTGATCCCTACCAGATCATGGTTTTGTCACGTGGAGTTGCTTAAAACAGATTTCTTATCAGGTTATCTTACGATTGGGGTATAGAAGCCACTATTTGTCCCAGCTATATTTAGTAATCTACGCCGAATAAAGTTAGCGAGCATTGAGAATTGTCAACGTCCTGCTGACAGATGTGCAGGATAATAGGCATGAATGTGAAGTGTGATCAGAAAGTAAAATGCCAAAGGAGACAGCAATGAAGAAGTTTTTTCCTATCCTGCTTGTGATGTGGTTGGCCCCGGCGACCGTATCTCTGGCTGCAGAGACCCCCACAGTCAAGCTGGAAGAAACCGTGGTCAAGATGCCACTGGCGGATGGCGTGAGTATGGATGATGCGGTCAGCTCAATGAAGCTGTATGCCAACATGAACAATATGAAGCTGGTTGCGGAGCTGCCACTGTCAAAGCAGATTGAGGCCATGGGCGAAAAAGCGCGACGCATGGAAATCTATCAGTTTTGCGATCCACTGACTGCGCAGCGCATGGTCGAGGCCAATATCAATTTCGCCGCCTATCTGCCTTGCCGGATTGCGCTGGTCGAGGATGAAAAAGGTCAGGGTTGGCTGGTTATGATGAATCTCGACATGATGCTGAACAGTACCACGCTCACCAGTGAACTGAAGGCCGAGGCGGGCCGAGTGCGTGATGCCCTGATGCAGATTATGAAAGCGGGTTCCCAAGGTGCTTTGTAAGGACTAAGTACAATCGACGGCATGAAATTTCCCCGGCGTGGGTTGTGGCATCGTGATCGACGCTTTGGCGGCATAGCCCCGTTCCTGGTTCTGCTTGTTCTGGTGGTGCTGGTCCCGCTTGCCTGGCTGGCCTGGCCGGTATTGGGTGATCCGACAGATCATTTTGAGCAACGTCGTGGAATACTCGAGCGGGTAGAAGTCACCCGTAAATGGCAGACAGACATTTCCCGGTACCTGGATCTCACGTTGCACGGATCCACAGGCCTGCAGGTGAAAGCAACGATTCGTCGCCCGCTCGAAATCGATGAGCCCCGCCCGGCAGTAATCCTGCTCGGAGGATACGGTACCGGACGTCATGCTGCCGAGCTGGTGCGGGAAAGCGGTGATCTCGTGATCGCGTCAATTTCCTATCCGTACCAGGGGCCGGATAGTATCAAAGGAATGGAGTTTATCTGGCACTTCGATGAGATACAGCAGGCCATACTTGATACGACCCCTGCCGTTTTGCTGACCCTTGAGTACCTGCTAAATCGTGAATATGTTGATACCTCGCGTGTGGAACTCATCGGGGTCAGCTTCGGCGCGTTTTTCGTCAGTGTCCCCGCCGTGATGGATGAACGAATCAGCCGGGTCTGGCTTGTTCAGGGCGCTGCTGATCCGCGCAGCATATACCAGTACCGTATGCGGGACTCGATAAGCTTCGGGCCAATCCGGGCACTGGCTGCTCGCATACTCGGTTTTTTTACCGCAACCGAATACCTTAAACCGGAGCGCTGGGTTGGACAAATATCACCTCGTCCCGTGGTGGTGATCAACTCACATGGTGATCAATCCTATCCTCCGGCGAGTGTCGCCAAGCTGCATGCGTCATTACGTGAACCCTTCGAAATAGAATGGTTGCAGGGAGAACATATTACCCCGGGAAGAAAAGAGGTTTTGAAACAGCTGAATGATCTGGTTGTCAAACGGATCGTGACTGATAAACAGCAACTTTGAATGGAAAGCTTCCGATCAGAGCAGAATAGAAAGTGGTGTAAACCAGATCGCGATGTTCGTTGAAGCGATAACCTGCTGATAAGGAGTCTATATGCTATTTCGTCAGATGATTGAACCTGACTCGTCGACCTACACTTATTTACTGCATTGCCCGGATACCGGTAAAACGGCACTTATCGATCCGGTGCTGGACACGGTTGAACGCGATCTGAAAACACTCAATGAGTTCGGGCTGGAACTTGATTTTACCCTGGATACGCATGTACATGCCGATCACCTGACCGGGGCAAAGCGACTCAAGGAACTGACCGGCAGTAAGATCGTCGGGCCTGCTATCGACCAGTTACCCTGTACCGATATAGGTGTACGTGAGGGTGAACCGTTCCGGCTCGGGAATATCGAAATTCACCCGTTGTTTACACCGGGTCACACCGATCATCATCATGCCTATCTGATCGATAACGGAACCCAAAAAATGCTGTTCAGCGGAGACGCGTTGCTGATCGAGGCATGTGGGCGTACCGATTTCCAGTCGGGTGATGCGGCAACACTTTATCGCAGTATCCATGACAAGTTCTTTACCCTGCCGGACGAAACGCTGGTGTATCCCTGTCACGATTACGAAGGCAGGCAGATTACCACTATCGGACAGGAGAAGAACCGAAATCCACGCCTGGGCAATAACAAGAGCCTGGATGAATTCGTCGAGATCATGAACAACATGGATCTGCCCTATCCACGCAAGATCGACTTTGCTGTGCCCGGCAACGAGCAGTGCGGAGCATGTCCGGAAAACGTGCCGGACAAGTACCGTGCTCCATGCGATCGTCACGATCAGGGATAGTCAAGCCTTGAGATAAACGCTCAGTCTGATAGACTGCACGGCCTTTTTTCCCCGCAAGTCTGTCAGTCTGAGGTATCTCAATGTTTCAACTCGGTTGTACCAGCCGTGTCTGTTTTAAAAATGAAATTCTTTCCGGTTTGACCGTCGCCCTGGCCCTGGTACCGGAGGCGGTAGCTTTCGCCTTTGTTGCCGGGGTTGATCCACTGGTTGGTCTGTACGCCGCATTCATGGTGGGCCTGCTGGCCTCGATCTTCGGTGGCCGACCGGGAATGATATCCGGTGCAACCGGGGCCATGGCCGTGGTGATGGTCTCGCTGGTGGCCCAGCACGGGGTAGAATACCTGTTTGCTGCAGTCGTACTGACCGGGCTGTTGCAGATCAGCGCAGGATTGTTGCGTCTGGGGAAATACATTCGCATGGTGCCCTACCCGGTGATGCTGGGTTTCGTTAACGGACTGGCGATCGTGATCTTCCTGGCCCAGTTGCAACACTTCCAGGTAGGCTCGCCCGACGGTGACAGGACATGGATGAGTGGTGTGCCGTTATGGATCTTCATTGGTCTGATCCTGCTGACCATGTTCATCACCTACTATCTGCCTAAATTGACAGCGGCCTTTCCTTCCTCGCTGGCAGCTATCATTATCACCACTCTGCTGGTGATCGGATTGAATATCGACAGCAACACGGTCGGCGACCTGGCCTCTATTCAGGGTGGACTGCCGAGTTTTCATATTCCCGCAGTACCGTTCAACCTGGAGACGCTG
>JASFNY010000083.1:0-7418 GCA_050116795.1 Thiohalophilus sp. | reverse complement strand
GGACTATGATCGATTTGTCGCTGCCTTCAAGGCGGCCTTTTAACGTATGGCCCTGCATTCTGCCAGGAGGAGATAGTTGAATATAGTTCTTACCGCCCAGCAAGCACTGTCTCCCGCCAGCGGACCGGTGGAGATGGTCGAGCGCAAGGGGCTGGGTCATCCCGATACCATCTGTGATGCGCTGGCCGAAAACCTGAGCCTGGCATTGTGTCGATATTATCGTGACCGCTTCGGTTTTATACTGCATCACAATGTCGATAAGGCCCTGCTGTGGGGTGGCGAATCGAATCCCGCGTTCGGCGGAGGTCAAATCATTAGCCCGATGGAAATCTTTCTCGCCGGTCGGGCGACCTCTGAATATAAAGGCGTCAAGGTACCGATTGGTGAACTGGTCGAGGAGACGGTACATCGTTGGCTTCGGGACAACCTGCATGCCTTGCCGGAAAAGCCGGCACCGGTGATTCACCATCTGATACGACATGGTTCTGTCGAACTGGTCGAGCTATATGAACATCAACAACGTACCGGAATCGCTCTGGCCAACGATACTTCCTGCGGAGTCGGGTTTGCACCGCTGGATGAACTTGAAAAGCTGGTTTATGAAACGGAACAGCATCTTAATGATGCGGCCGTCAAACAACGGCACCCGGTGATTGGCGAGGACGTCAAGGTGATGGGCGTGCGCCAGGGTGAGAGTATCAAGCTGACGATTGCCTGTGCGATGATCGATCGTTACGTGCGAGATGCCGAGGATTACCTGGCACAAAAGCAACAGATAATCAAACTGCTCCAGTCCCACCTCGCTGAATATACCGGCAAGCCATTACACATCAGCCTGAATACCGCAGATATACCCGAACAGAACAGTTTTTATCTCACTGTGTCAGGCACTTCGGCGGAAGCCGGTGATGACGGAGAAGTCGGTCGCGGTAACCGGAGCAATGGTTTGATAACTCCGTATCGTCCAATGAACATGGAAGCTGTGGCCGGCAAAAATCCGGTTACGCATGTCGGCAAGTTGTATAATCTGGCGGCGCAGCAACTTGCTGATGAACTGGTTGGTGAACTTTCCGAAGTGGAAGCTGCCCAATGTTTCCTGGTTAGTCGTATCGGTCAGCCAATCAACGAACCCTGGGTGCTGGAGTTACGGTTGCAAATCACTGAGGCAATGAATCTCGAAACATTGCGTCCAAAAGTTGAAGAACTGGCCCGTTCCCAACTCGACCGTATAGATCAGTTGCAGACCAAATTGCTTGAGAGCGCGATTCCGGTTTACTGAACAGGCGACAGATAAACACTGATTGGTCGAATCCCGGCTTCGACCACGAGCTTGTTCCAGGTTCAGCCTGACGGAGGTTGATATGTCAACAGAGTCTTTTTCACTGCGAAGACGACGCCTGTTACAGGCACTTGCGACACTGGCATTGCCGTTTCCATTATTGAAAACCGGCAGCGCTGCCGAAACATCACCAATTAAACGTGCCATTCCCAACACCGGCGAGACGATCTGTGCAATTGGCATGGGCAGCTGGCTCAGCTTCGGAATCGATCCCGATGACAATCAGGAAATGACAACCCGGACTGCAGTACTGAAGACTTTTTTTGAAATGGGTGGCCAGCTGATCGATTCCTCGCCCATGTATGGTTCATCCGAGCAAGTAATCGGCAAGGCTATGGAACAACTGGGCAGGCCAGCCGGACTGTTTGCTGCCACCAAGGTCTGGACCAGCGGTTGGCAGGCAGGGATTCGCCAGATGGAACGTTCCAGGCTGTTATGGGGAGTAGAACAGTTCGATCTCATGCAGGTGCACAATCTGCTCGATTGGCAAACTCACCTGGCGACGCTCAAGGAATGGAAAGCTGACGGCCGAATCCGCTATCTTGGTGTGACGACCTCGCATGGGCGACGGCACGCAGAGCTCGAATCCATCATGCAAAAAGAGCCGCTGGATTTTGTTCAGCTCACTTACAACCTGGTTGACCGTGAGGTGGAACAGCGGTTATTACCGCTGGCCGCGGAACGCGGCATTGCGGTGCTGGCGAATCGTCCGTTCCAGGGTGGGGGACTGTTTAGCCGTTTTCGGAATCGGCCTCTGCCGGAATGGGCCGACGAGATAGACTGCCAAAACTGGGCACAGTTTTTCCTGAAGTTTGTTATTTCGCATCCGGCGGTGACCTGCGCGATTCCCGCAACCTCTCAGGTGGCGCATATGCGCGAAAATATGGGTGCTGCTTACGGACACTTGCCGGAGCCGGCGATGCGTCGTCGCATGCTCGAATACGTGAATTCATTGTGACGCCAGTCTAAAGGTCGATATTTGGAACCTTCAGACAAGATGCTCACTTCCACCCTGGCTGCGGAACGGGCCTGTACTGGCTTGAAATTATCGCCCATATGCCCCAATAGAATAGGTGTAATTTAGTTCTCAACAGCCGCCAGTTATATCGGCGAGGTGAACCCGTGGACTACAAGGACTACTACAAGATACTCGGCGTTGAGCGTGACGCGACCCAGGACGACATCAAGCGTGCCTATCGCAAGCTGGCACGCAAATATCACCCGGATGTGAGCAAGGAGCCGGACGCCGAAGAGCGTTTCAAAGAGATGGCGGAAGCCTACGAGGTTCTCAAGGATCCGGAAAAACGTGCTGCTTATGATCAGCTCGGCGCCAACTGGAAGGCTGGCCAGGATTTCCGTCCGCCGCCGGACTGGGACGCCGGATTCGAATACAGCGGGGGTTACGGGGGACATACCGATGCCGGTGCCTTCAGTGATTTCTTTGAAAGCCTGTTTGGTCAGCGCGGCGGGATGGGTGGTGAATTTCGTGGTCGCGGCCAGGACCATCATGCCCGGGTACTGATTGACGTGGAGGATGCCTTTCATGGCACGGTCCGCAATATCACCTTGCAGGCGCCAGAGGTGGATGCCCAGGGTCGGGTACACACACGCCAGCGGAGTTTGAACGTGCGGATTCCCAGGGGTGTGCGACAGGGCCAGCACATTCGGCTGGCCGGTCAGGGCAATCCCGGTATGGGAGGCGGCCAGGCGGGCGACCTCTACCTGGAGGTCGATTTCAAGCCGCATCCACTGTATCGGGTCGAAGGCCGTGATTTGTATCTGGAACTGCCGATTGCTCCATGGGAGGCCGCACTGGGTGCACGGGTCAAGGTCCCGACTCCGGATGGAGCGGTGGACATGCGGATTCCAGAGAACTCTCGCAATGGCAGCAAGTTGCGACTAAAGGGGCGTGGTATACCGGGTAAAACACCCGGCGATCTGTATGTCATGCTGAAAGTGGTGCAGCCGCCAGCCGACAGCGACAAGGCGCAGGCGTTTTACCAAAAAATGGCCGAAGAGTTTGATTTTGATCCCCGTGCGGGACTGGGAGTGTGAATCATGACGGCAAAACATGAACCTTTATCCGGTATTATTCTGGATGAAACAACGACCTTCAGTCTTGATGAACTTTGCGGCACGTACCGGATTGGTTCGGAAGTGGTTGTGGCCATGGTGGAAGAGGGAATCATCGAACCGCTTGGTTACGAAATATCTGAATGGCGGTTTTCAGCTAACCAGTTGCCACGTGTCAGAAAAGCGATGCATCTGTATCATGACCTGGAACTGAATCTGGCCGGCGTTGCATTGGCACTGGAACTTCTGGACGAAGTAAGTGAATTGCGTGCACGTTTACACCAGTTGGAAATTTAAATTTATATTGCCGTTTGCCTTGCAGGCGGCAGGTATTGACTAATTACATAAAGCGAAATTGATTTGACCGATCCAAAAGCAGCGTTAAAAAAGAGTATCGCCCGCCAGCGTGAGTCTCTGACACAATTATTGCAATCACCACTGTATGAAATTGCAGAGGCCTGCAGTCAGGTCTGGGGTGATCGTCAGGCACTGGACCGAGTATTGCAGGACAAGCTCTCGACACTACCGCATTGCAAGTTTCTCTATGTACTGGACACGGAAGCAAAACAGATTAGTGACAATATTACGCAGGACGGAATTGTTGAAAATGATTATGGCCGCGATCGTTCCAGGCGCCCGTATATGCGAGAAGTGGTCCCAAGTTCCGGGTTCCTGCTTTCCGATGCCTATATCAGTCTGCGCGCCAAGCGTCCTTCGCTGACGGCCATTCAGTTGGTTCGTAATGATGCGGATAAAGCAATCGGGTTTGTTGGTGCTGATTTTGATTTACGGGATTTGCCCTTGACCCGCGAACTCTATGAAGAGCCCCGTTATTGGCAACAGATCAAGGGTGACCCCTCGATTCGGGGGACGGTATTTCACCAGTCCCGGGTCGATAGTGAAATGGATAATCAACTGGACACCATTTTGTCGGTGGTCGAGGAATTGATGATCGGTCATGGTGTGTTCCATGTCATACTGCATTTTTCCAGTAGCCGGGCCATTATCTGGCAAATGGATGATCCCTATCGTTATCGCTTGCTGGATATCGATTCACTGGTCGACCCTGATATCTGTCTGGCCTACCCCAACCAGCAGTATCCAAAGGAAGCCATTGTTCCTGCATCGCAAATTCGTGAAGTGCTGGAAGCATTCCGTCATCTGCGGTTTCTGGATGAAACATTTTATCTTCGCTCAGGGACCCTGAATATTTTCAACGGCCTGGTCGGTCTGACATTTTCCTGCGACGGTTCCCACTATATTCCCTATGACGAATTTCTGGATAAGGAGCACGCATTCTGGCATCTCGGTATCAGTGACTGAACTGGCATGCGACTGATAAGCCTGTCATACTGAATCAATTCATTTTAAAGGGCCGTGATGCAATCCCTGTTGATTCTTGAAGTCGATGGCGAGTCTGTATTCGAGTACGACCGCAATACCCGCTTACCGGGGCCACAGCGGGATTTTCTGAGCAAGATGGATGAAGACATGGACCAGGGTATTCGTCTTGCGGAACAGGAAATTCCGTCGCCAGATGCCCTGCAACGGGCACGTTATGTCGCCCTGCATCTGTTACATGCATTTCAAAATGACGATCAACCCATGATCGATGCAACTTGTGCCTACCTGGTACAACGACTTCCTGAATTGAATACTGTCAGAGTCGAACAGAATAATGATCAGTTCCATCTGGAGCTGATTATGGACAGGTAAAGCGCATAACCATGGCTGACAATCCTGAAGAATCACGATATCGGCTGCCAGAAAGTTTCTATGCAGATCTCGAGAAGATACTGACGGAATATCCAGACGGAATTAGTGAATACGACCTGCTACGGTTATTGAAACAACAGGGTTATTTCAGTTTCAGCCGTTCACGACCGGCGCCGCCTTCAGAGTTGTTTCAAATGCACTTTCTCCTGTTTCACGGACTCTATCGGTTGCAACAGGAATGTCAGTCTGAGCAACGTGCCATCCTGGAAGTGAATCCACTCTCTATCCGCCTGCGAGAGTACAGCAAAGGTGATAAGGGGCTCACCAGTATTGATCCGGTACGTGCCTATTACCTGGATCTGTCCAATCTGATAGATACTTCGCATGAAGAAGTACTGATGCTGCTCGAAACATTCTGGCGTGAATTGGCCCGGTTCGATTGCCGCACCGGCGCATTGGCGGAGCTTGGATTGTCTGATCCGGTTACTGATACAGAGATCAAGCAGACCTACCGCCGATTGGCAATGGAACACCATCCTGACAGGGGAGGAGAGTCATGGCGATTACAGGCAATTAATGCGGCTTATGCGGCGCTATGCAAGTAATGCTAAGCGGATTTGTTGCTCAGTTAGCTCATACTACAAACCCGAATTGATTTTAATGTTATTTGCTAACATTTGTTACAAATTGAATACATTTTACTAGCGGAAATACTTGCGATGATCAGGGTAATCACGTATTTTTATCAAGAATTATAAGAACAAAGCTGTGCTGCTGGTAACGGCTATCTAGACAGCGGAAGGTCATATGAAACAATACTGGTACAGCCTGCGTTTCAGATTTCTTGTCGGTGCAGGCGTGATACTGATTCTGGTGCTCGGGGGTGCATTTTGGGCATATCAGAATATTCAAGAACTCCGTCATACGGTCGCAGAGAACCTGCAAATCCAGCGCTATCTAAACAATACCGCTCGAAAAATCCGCGTTCATCTGCTTGATAGCTCCATCCATATCGAAGCCTATCTGCTGGATCCCAGTGCTAAACACCATCGCGATAGAACTTTCAATTCTATCGAGGCGGCTATTCTGCTGACCCGGAAAATGAATGAGCAATCCCCGGACATTCTTGGCGAGCAACATCGCCAACTCGACTTGCTTGAGAAAGATCTTGCCCAGTTGACGCAAAAGGCCAGTCACGTTTTCGAAGTGAGAGACGATGCAAACCAGCAATTTCCCTCTCTTGCCGTAGGCAACGATATTATGCAGCCGAACCGGGATAACCTGAATAATGCCCTTGCACTGGCTTTCACCGAAATGCATGAAGAAGGAAGACTGGTATCGTCACCGTCGGCATACCGGCAACTTGATGATATTCGGCATCTCTGGACTCAGCTATTGTCCAACTTTCGGCTGTATCTGGCCAATCGTGTCGGTTCTTTTAATGAACAGGCTTTGCCGATCCAGGAAAAGGCAATACACACGATGCATGCCGAGTTGAAAGAACAGATTAGCAATTTGCGTAAAATGGATCAGGAAGGCAAGCTCGGCTTTCAGACCAGCATCGCATTGACTGATATTTATAACAGTCTTGAGGGCTGGTATCAGGGCTATATTCAGGTTGAACAGATTCACCGTTCAGACGAATGGCGAATCGACTCCAAGATAATGAAGGACGATATTGTCCCGTTACTGGACACCATGTCGAGCCGGCTAACGGAAATCGAGAATCGTATTGGTGAAGCGACTACCGAGGATGTTGAAATGCTTACTGCAGCAACACAACGCCAGACCGTGTTGCTGTTCTGGGTTATTGGCGGAATTTTGCTGATTATGCTGATCGTATTCTGGTCCATCAATCACATGGTATTCCGGCCATTGGCAATGGTGGTCAAGGCGTTGAAAGCAGAAGCCAGCGGCATGGAAATGGTGTTGCTGCCCGAGTCTCACTCGCAGGAAACTGCCGCACTGGTCGAATCATTCAATGAAATGGCCAAGCAGGTAAGAAAAAGGCAGTCAGATCTCGAATACCAGGCCTTGCATGACTCACTCACCGGGCTGCCGAACCGTACATTGCTGCAGGAGCGAATCGAGTACGATATTCAAATGGCCGAGCGAGGTAATTCAACTGTCTCGTTACTGATGCTGGATATCGATCGCTTTAAAGAAGTTAACGATACTCTGGGCCATCACATTGGTGACCGGTTGCTGATTCATATAGGCAAACGATTGCGAGGTGCGCTACGTGAAGTTGATACCGTGGCACGTCTTGGCGGTGACGAGTTTGCAGTGG
>JASFNY010000082.1:0-7431 GCA_050116795.1 Thiohalophilus sp. | reverse complement strand
TGAAAGGGATACGTTAAGGATTTTTCGTTAAAAAGGTTTTCGTTAAATGGGCTTGACGATGAGCCGGACATTTGTCCGGCTCTTTTTTGTTTTGCCGTTTGGAACAATCGTATTACTTAAGTTGTTCTACTCGCAATGCCGTGGCACCGGCAACGGCCACAGGCATAACCAGAAAGTTTAATACCGGAATCAGGGTCGCCAGCATCACCATGCCGCCAAACCCCAGTGTCAGAAAACGCTTTTGCTGAATCGTGCGGCGGATCTCGGGAAAACTCTTCCCCTGGTTGCCCAGTGGATAGTCAAGGTATTCGATACTCAGCATCCAGGCACTGAAAATAATCCATAAAACCGGTGCTGCCAGGTTGATAACGGGAATCAGCGATACGATCAGCAGGCCGATAGCAATTACCGCAAACAGCAACAGTTTCTTGATTTCTCCACTGAGTGCTTTGACGGTTTCTTCCATGAAACTTACTTCACTGATTGGTGAGCGGCCAGTCAGATGTTTCTCCACTGCAGCTGAAAGGAAACTGTTAAACGGTGAACCGACCAGGTTGGCCAGGATGCTGAAACTGAAAAAGACGGCGATGCCGGTTGTGACGACAAACAGGAACCAGAGAATGCCTTCCAGCCAGGACAACCAGTCGGGCAGAGTTGGCATCAGCCAATTTACCATGGCATCGAACTGTGAGGCGAGTAACCAGATCAGGCCGGCAAAGATAACAATGTTGATGATCAATGGGATGATGACATGCCGCTTGACGCCGGGCTTGTTGATTAATCCCAGACCGCGAAACAGGTAACCGGCGCCGGCAAATGGATTGCTGATCATGAGTGCTCCATGAATCGTGTTATGAACGGATATTTGACCACAGATAACCCGAAGGGATAAACCGTCTGTCGCGACAGGTGTCCATCTGTTTGTTCAGAGTTGCGTATCACTGCGCATTGCGATCAGGGCGCTGCCGTAGGCGGCTTCAGTGTGCAGGGCATTTTCCACCGGCACACCGAGCAGGTTTTCCCGCAGTTGGCGCCAGGCTTCGTTGATACTGCCACCACCGGCAGTGATTATGCGTTTGGGTTGTGGTGCGCCGAGTTCAGTCAAACGTGCATACCCCTGTTTTTCGATACGCGCGATACCTTCGAGTATTCCCTGGAAAAAGGTGACATCGTCGTCGGGTCGCGGCGACAGTTGCGGTGCCAGATGTGAATCATTGATCGGAAAACGTTCGCCGATGGCGGGCAGCGGATAGTACTGCAGTCCGGTCGGCTGACCGGGATTGAGTTTCGGCGTCATGGCTTGCAGTTGCTCATCACTGAAATGCTGCTTGAGGACTGCGCCACCGCTGTTGGAAGCGCCCCCGACCAGCCAGAGATCGCCCAGACGTTGACTGTAGACACCATACTCGGCGGACAGAATCGGTGAAGGACCCAGGACTTTCAGGACCAGGGTCGACCCCAGCACGGTGACCGCATCACCCGGTTCGCTGGCACCGGTAGCGATAAACGAGGCAGTACTGTCGGTGGTGCCGCTGACGATTCGTGTCTCGGGCGAGAGATTGAAACGCCGCGCCATCGGTTCGCTGACCGTGGCAATGAGTTCACCGGGCTGCTGAACTTTCGGCAACCAGTCGTTTTCCAATGGCAGGGTATCCATCCAGCGCGGCCAGGTGAAATGTTCGGCATTGAATCCGGACTTGAGTGCATTGTTGACGTCACTGATACCGTAACAACCGGTCAGTTTGCCGGCGATCCAATCGGCCTGGTGCAGGCAGTGTGCGATGGACGCTTTGTCCACGTGCATGCTCAGCCACAACAGCTTGACCAGCCCGGAGGTCGGGCTGAGTACCGGGTTGTCCGGTGGTGCCATGGCCCTGAGGTGTTCGACGTATACCGGATCGCGTTGATCGTTATACAGCAGGGCATCGTGTAAGGGCTGGCCGCCGGCGTCGGCAATCAACACGCTGCCGGAGGTGCCGTCGACCGATATGCACTTCACGCGTTGCGGGCCGACCTTTTGAAAGAGATCATCCAGTACCCGCTCAACCGATTGCCACCAGAGTTGCGGGTCCTGGTAGCGAGCGTTGCCATCGGCACGGGCGGGCGGCAGTTCACTTCTGGCGGAATTGACTATTCCGCCATTGCCATCGATGGCCACGGCGCGGCAACCGGAAGTTCCGAGATCGATTCCGACATACAGTGGCGAGGCTGTGGCGGCCTGGCTCACGATAATCAGGGCAGGGTAATGTTTTCCGGGGCCTGCCAGCCGGGCTGGCGATGCTCGGCGACGACAGAGGTGTAGATGCCGCCGCGAACACTGAATTTGGCGGTCAGGCGCATGAAACGTGGTTCGGTGGCTCGGACCAGGTCATCCAGAATGGTATTGGTGACCTTTTCATGAAAGGCGCCCTCGTCCCGGTAGGACCAGATATACATTTTCAACGATTTGAGCTCGACGCACTTCGCCTCGGGGACGTATTCCAGGTACAGGGTGGCGAAATCCGGCTGGCCGGTCTTGGGGCACAGGCAGGTAAATTCCGGCATCTCGATGCGGATGGTGTAGTCCCGTTCCGGCATCGGATTGTCGAATGTTTCGAGGGTTTTACTGGGCTGGCTGGACATGGCGCGCAACATTACCCTATGCCGGGCGGACTGGCAAGCGAGCCGCCAGCGACCTGCTCAAAATGGACGGGGAATTTGCGAATTTGTCAATCTTGCCTGTTTATATAAGGGTACTGTATCTTTCTCCGATGCGACTGACCAAACTCAAACTTTCCGGCTTCAAATCCTTCGTCGATCCGACCACCGTCCCACTTCCCAGTACCCTGGTTGGTGTGGTCGGCCCCAACGGCTGCGGTAAATCCAACATTATCGACGCGGTACGCTGGGTCATGGGCGAGTCATCCGCCAAGCACCTGCGCGGCGATTCCATGGCTGACGTCATTTTCAACGGCTCCACCTCGCGTAAACCGGTCGGCCAGGCCACGGTCGAGCTGGTTTTCGACAACAGTGACGGCAGTGTTGGTGGGCAGTACGCCAATTACAACGAAATCTCCATCAAGCGGACGGTGACCCGCGACGGCCAGTCCATCTATCACCTGAACGGAACCCGTTGCCGCCGGCGTGACATTACCGATATTTTCCTGGGCACCGGCCTGGGTCCGCGCAGTTACGCGATTATCGAACAGGGGACAATCTCGCGCATCATTGAGGCCAAGCCCGAGGAACTGCGCGTCTTCCTGGAAGAGGCCGCCGGTATCTCCAAGTACAAGGAGCGCCGCCGCGAAACCGAAAACCGCATTCGCCATACCCGCGAGAACCTGGACCGCCTGGGAGATCTGCGCGATGAACTGGACAAGCAGATATCCCGGTTGCAGCGACAGGCCCGCACCGCCGAACGCTACAAGGTCCTGAAGCAGGAAGAACGCCTGATGAAAGCCCAGCTGCAATCCCTGCGCTGGAAAGGTGTCGACGATCAGGCCCGCGAAAGCGACAACGCGATCCGCGAACAGGAAACCGCGCTGGAAGCGGCGATTGCCAAACAGCGTCACATTGAAGCCGATATCGAAAATCAACGCGGTCAACATACCGAGGCCAGCGACAAGTTCAACGAAGTACAGAGCCGTTTCTACAGCATCGGTGCCGATATCGCCCGGCTGGAACAATCCATCCAGCATGCCAGGGAACGCCGTACCCAGCAGAAACAGGATCTGGAACAGATCGAAAAAGACTGGAGCGACGCACAGATCCATGTCGAGGCCGATCGCCGTCGCATCGAGGAGCTGGAAGCGGGACTCAAGACCATCGAACCGGATCTGCAAAGCGCCGAACAACGCGAGCAGGCGGTGAGCGAAGCCCTGCAATCGGCAGAGCAGGCCATGCAGGAATGGCAGCAGGCCTGGGACGATTTCAATCAGGAGTCTGCCGAGCCGGCCCGCCAGGCGGAAGTGGAGCGCACCCGTATTCAACACCTGGAACAGAAACTCACCCAGGTTCAGCAACGACTGGAAAAAGCCGAGCAGGATCTGCAGCAGCAGTCGCCCGAGCGCGTGCAACAGGAAGTCACACAACTGGAGTCACAACTGACGCAGACCGGTGAACAGGTCGAGCAGGCACAGCGGGCCCTTAGCGAAAAACAGGATCAGATCGCCGCACTGCGCGATTCCACCCATCAGGTCAACGCGGATCTGGACCAGGCCCGCAGCCGGTTGCAGGATCTACGTGGGCGCAGCGCCTCGCTTGAAGCACTGCAGCAGGCCGCACTGGGCAAGGACGCAGGAGCAGTGAACGACTGGCTGAGTGGTCAGCGGTTACAGGATGCTCCGCGCCTGGCCGAGGAGATGGACGTGGACGCCGGCTGGGAACGGGCCGTGGAATGCGTTCTCGGTGGTCATCTTGAAGCCGTCTGTGTGGCCGGTGTCGATCCCCTGACCGAAGTCCTTGGCAGCCTGCAGGAAGGTACCCTGACACTGTTCGATACCCAGGCTGGCGGACCGGCCAGCAACCTGGAGCGCGGCACACCGCTGCGCGACAAGATTCGGGCACCATGGTCCCTGGATGCTTTGCTGGGTACGGTGTATGCCGCCGAATCCCTGGCCGAGGCACTGGCCATGCGCACGCAACTGGCCGCGTATGAATCGGTCGTGACCCGTGAGGGCATCTGGCTGGGCCCCACCTGGCTGCGCGTGGTGAAGGAACAGGAACAGGATCAAAAGGCCGGCATTCTCAAGCGCGAACAGGAACTCAAGGCGCTCGATACGCAAATCCAGGAAGAGAACCAGCGCGTTCAAGCCCTGCAGGAACAACTGGACCGCGAACGTGAACGGCTGCGGGAACTCGAACAGGAACGCGATGATGCCCAGGCACAACTGAACCAGGCCAGTCGCCGTCAGGCCGAGCAGCAGTCGGAACTCAAGGCCCGCCAGGACCAGATGGAGCAGGTTCAGGCACGCCAGCAGGCATTGCAGAAAGAACAGCAGGATCTGCATACCGAAATCGAACGTGAGCGTCAGGAGTTGCAGAGTTCACGGGGTCGCCTGGAAACGGCATTGAATAACATGTCCGGCCTGGAACAGCAGCGCGAACAGTTAAGTACTCGTCGTGACGAACTGCGCAACAACCTGGAGCAGGCACGCGATCAGTCCCAGGTGGTTCGTAGCGAAGCCCATGAGATCAAGTTGCGGGCCGAGAAACAGCGCACCGAACTCAATTCCACTCGCCAGGCGCTGGAACGACTCGATAATCAGCTCAAACAACTGTCCGGTCGTCGCGAAGAACTTCAGAATGCATTGCATCAAAGCGATGAGCCGATCGAACAGATGAACAAGGAGCTGGCCGAAAAGCTCGACAAGCGTGTGGCTGTGGAAACCGAACTGGGCGAAGCACGCCAGGCAATGGAAAACATCGAACACCTGTTGCGGGAGCTCGAAGAACAGCGGGCAACGGCGGAGCAACAGGTACAAGAGGTGCGTAGCAAGCTCGAACAGATTCGTATCCACCAGCAGGAATTCAAGGTTCGTCGCCAGACCCTGGAAGAACAGATCACTGAATCCGGGTTTCAACTGCAGCAGTTGTTACAGGAGATGCCCGCCGAGGCCGAGGTTGGCCAGTGGCAGGAAAATGTCGACCAGCTGGATGCCAAGATTCAACGCCTGGGCCCGATCAACCTGGCGGCGATCGAGGAGTTCGAGCAACAGTCAGAACGCAAGCAATATCTGGATGCGCAGAACGAAGATCTGTTCCAGGCATTGAAGACCCTAGAGGATGCCATCCACAAGATCGACAAGGAGACCCGTACCCGCTTCAAGGAAACCTATGACAAGGTTAATAGCGGGCTCAAGGAACTCTTCCCGCGGCTGTTCGGCGGCGGGCATGCCTACCTGGAGATGACCGGCGAGGATCTGCTCGAAACCGGCGTCACGGTTATGGCCCGACCACCGGGCAAGCGCAACAGCACCATTCACCTGCTGTCCGGTGGTGAGAAGGCGCTTACTGCGGTGGCCCTGGTGTTTGCCATCTTCGAGCTGAACCCGGCACCGTTCTGCATGCTCGACGAGGTCGACGCACCGCTGGATGATGCCAACGTCAGCCGTTATTGTGATCTGTTGCGGCATATGTCGGACAAGACACAGTTTATTTTCATCACCCATAATAAAGTCACCATGGAAGTCGCCAATCACCTGACTGGTGTTACCATGCACGAACCGGGTGTTTCACGGATGGTGGCTGTTGATGTGGACGAGGCCGCCAAACTGGCTTCTGCGTAACGAAACACCTCAGGTAGCGTAGCGCCATGCGGCGTTGGAAATCGGCTCACAATGCTCATTTACTGTCGTGTAAACTCCGCTTTCTCGCCGATTTCCGCCTTGCCTGGCATCCACCTGAGATATTTCTCTAGAATGGTTATCAGATCTCATTGACCGTCAACTTTATAAATTAAGGTCGAGCTGATATGGATTCGCTACGACTAATCCTGCTGGCCATCGGGCTGGTCTTCATCGCCATTTTCTACGTGGTGTTGCGTGTTCGCTCAGGCCAGGGACTGCATTGGCCCGGTTTACCGCGTTTTCCCAATTTAAAGTTCTCCACGTTTCACCGTTCCAAAAAAGAACATCAGAATGCGGATATTCCTGCCGATCCGCGTGATGCCTATTACAGTGAACTCGATGAGGATGATCTGCAGGCGCTGTCAGAGATGTCCATGCATGCACGTCGGGATCAGAACGTCGATGTGGCCGGCCTGGGTGGAGTGAGTGCGCTCGATGCCGAAGAGGATGACGGTGAATCACTGGTTATCGTGTTGAACGTCATGGCCAAATCCGGCCGCTATTTTGCCGGCGCGGATATCCTGGAAGCACTTGAGTCCAATAGCCTGCAGCATGGCGAGATGATGATCTTTCATCGTTATCCCGACAGCGGTGGCTCGCGTCCGATCTTCAGTCTGGCCAACACGGTTGAGCCGGGTACCTTTAACCTGGATACCATCAGTCATTTGCAGACCCCGGGACTGTCATTGTTCATGCAATTGCCCGGGCCGCTTGATTCACGTGACGCGTTTGACCTCATGATCAAGACCGGACGCCAGCTTGCGGAACAACTGGGTGGTGATCTGTGTGACGAGCGGCGTAATGTTCTGACCTTGCAAACTATTGGTCATCTGAAAGAACAGGTTGAAGCCTTCCTGCTACGCCGAAAAATGGCCGGCCTGCAAAAAAACCGCTCCCGTAAATAAAATACAAACATAACAGCTGACTCTTACACCAATGACCGCCAGCAAAAAAGACAGCAAACACATCGACGAATTGCGCGAACAGATCGATTACCACAATTACCGTTATTACGTGCTCGACGATCCGGAAATACCTGATGCCGAGTACGATCGTCTGATGCGAGAGCTGGAAGAACTGGAAGCTGCACACCCCGACCTGATTA
>JASFNY010000081.1:0-7474 GCA_050116795.1 Thiohalophilus sp. | reverse complement strand
AAGAAATTATCGTCGGCAAGCCGCAGGCCATTCGGCTGGCGGTAACCTGTCTTCTGGCAAAAGGTCATTTGTTAATCGAAGACCAGCCCGGCGTGGGCAAAACCACACTGGCCCATGCTATTGCCGCGGTAATGGGCCTGCAGTATCACCGTATACAGTTTACCAGTGACATGCTGCCTGCGGATATTCTGGGTGTCTCGGTATTTGAACAGTCAGGCGGCGAGTTTAAATTTCATCCCGGTCCGATTTTTGCTCAGTTAATCCTGGCCGATGAAGTAAATCGCGCAACACCCAAAACCCAGAGTGCGCTGCTTGAGGCAATGGAAGAACGGCAGGTCACTATTGAAGGAGAGACTCGAGCGTTGCCTGATCCGTTTTTTGTTATTGCTACGCAGAATCCAACCTACCAGATTGGCACGTTCGCGCTTCCCGAGTCACAGCTGGATCGGTTTTTAATACGAATCGAACTGGGTTATCCGGATGCTCTGGCGGAACGAGCCCTGCTCGGGGGGCGCGATCGCCGTGACTTGCTGCAAGAGATAAGTGCGGTTTTGAGCGCTGATGACATGCTGAATTATCAGCAGGCGGTAAATCGTGTGCATGCCAGCGATGATCTGCTCGATTATTTACAGTCCATTATTACTTTGAGTCGTGAACATTCAGACATTGCGGTCGGTCTCTCACCGCGAGCGGGCCTGGCACTGCTCAGGGCTGCGCGTGCATGGGCATTGCTGGAAGAGCGGGATCATGTTCTTCCGGATGATATACAGGCAGTCCTGCCGGGTGTGGTAATGCATCGTCTGCGTCCTGCCAGTGGCGATAATGCCTCCAACGTGGAGAGGCTGGTGCAGCAACTACTGGATGTGCCGGTTACCTGAGTTTTTATGAGCCTGGTTTCCCGAGTGCAACGACTGGACCTGGTACAGCGGTTTAATCTGTCGCGATTCTTTCTTGGCGAGGCGCCCAGTCCGGCACCCTGGATACTCGGGCGACGTAATGTGTTTATCCTGCCCACCCGCCAGGGTGTATTTTTTGCGGTAACGCTGCTGGTGATCCTGCTGGGTGCTATCAATTACAGTAACAGCCTCGGCTACTTTCTGACATTTTTGCTGGGCGGAATCGGCGTCATCGGCATCCTGCATACCTACCGTAATTTAATGCAATTGCAGATACGACTCGGCCCTGTCGAGCCGGTGTTTGCCGGTGATGAAGTCAGGGTACCGGTCATACTCGAGGCTCCGGGGCGCAGCAGTCGCTATCAGATTCGCCTGACCCTTGCTGGCTACGCTATGCAGGCAGACGAAGTCGAGGCTGGCCGCCATTGTCGCATTCCGTTGTATCAATCAGCCGGGTTACGTGGCTGGCGTCCGGTCGGCCGTATTACCGTGGAGACCACATTCCCGCTGGGCCTGTTCCGAGCCTGGAGTTATGTGGTTCCGGATACGCAATATCTGGTCTACCCGACCCCGGCGCATGAATCCCGGTTGCCACAGACTTCCCGCTACATGGCCAGCCTGCAAGGCGATCAGGGAATGGGAAGTGATGATTTTGCGGGACTGCGTAGCTATCGCAGTGGCGACTCACTGAAACATATTCACTGGAAAGCCCTGGCCCGTGAACAAGGCCTGTTGACCAAACAGTTTGGTGGGGATCGCAGTGAACAGCTGTGGCTCGACTGGCGAATGCTGGAAGGCATGGATGTCGAATCCCGGCTTTCTTATTTATGCCGATGGGTGATCGAGGCCGCGCACCAGGATCTTGAATACGGGTTGTGGTTACCCGCAAAGGTCATTGAACCGGCGAGGGGATCAGAACATCAGGCACAGTGCCTCAGGGCACTTGCACTGTTTGAGTAATGGTATGTTGTTATTCACTCCGCTGAAACGCATACCACTTCCCAACAGTTTATTGCTGATCGGGCTGACGCTGGTTGTTCTGCCACATGTGCCACACCTTCCCGCATGGTTGTCGGTCGCGTGCTTTGCAGTGATCGGATGGCGATTTTTGTTCGATGCGGGTTATGTGCCATTACCGAACCGCTTCTGGCGTCTCGTCCTGTTGGTCATTGCGATACTGGCGTTGCTGGTCACGTATCGAACACTGGTGGGTCTTCAAGCCGGAACGGCACTCCTGGTATTGATGCTGACCCTCAAGCTGTTTGAAATGCGTGGTTGGCGTGATGTCACTGTGGTGGTGTTCCTGGCGTTTTTCGTCATGGTGACTTCTTATCTATTTAGTCAGTCATTGTTGATGGGCATCTATACGTTGGCGGTTGTGGTATTGCTAATCGCCAGCCTGATCAGTTTTCAACATGCAGAACAAACGATCGCAGCCGGTTCGCTGCGAAGGAATATTCGACTTGCCACACTTATTCTGGCACAGGCCCTGCCGCTGGCGCTTGTTTTGTTTGTGTTGTTCCCGCGCATACCCGGACCCTTGTGGGGATTGCCTGACGATGCGGGGATCGGGCAGACCGGCCTGAGTGATGAGCTGTCACCGGGGCGCATCAGTCGTCTGGTCACTTCCAGTGCAGTGGCTTTTCGTGTTCGGTTCAAGGATGAAATTCCGTCGATGACGCAACGTTACTGGCGTGGTCCAGTTATGTGGCGATATGACGGCAGAAAATGGAAGGTGGGAGATGAACGGGCCAACATGGCGCAACTGTTTGATCAGCAATATCGCGGTCGGCCTCTGGATTATCAGGTAACGCTCGAACCCCATCGCTACAATTGGCTGTTTGCTCTTGATATACCGGCCAGTGTACCGAAGGGTGTATTTCTCACACGTGATTATCAGCTACTGTCACAAACTCAGGTGAACGAGGTTACTCGCTATGCTATGCGCTCCTATACCGATTATCGTATCGAACCTGATTCGTTAGCTGATCCGCAACATTATCTTGTTCTACCTGAAGATATAGCACCCCGTAGCCGGCAACTGGTTTCTCAGCTCGCCAGCGAGACCGCATCCGATTCGGAAATGGTTGATGCCGTACTGGGATATTTTTCAAGTCAGCCGTTCTATTACACACGTGAGCCGCCATTGCTGTTTGACGATCCGGTCGACGAGTTTTTGTTTGAGACCCGGCGCGGTTTTTGCGGGCACTATGCGTCGGCATTTACCGTGATGATGCGCCAGGCGGGTATTCCTGCGCGGGTTGTGACCGGTTATTACGGTGGCGAGATGAACCCGTTGGCCGATTACATGATCGTGCGCCAGTCAGACGCCCATGCCTGGAGCGAGGTCTGGCTGCAAGATCGCGGCTGGGTGCGTGTCGATCCGACTGCTGCGATTCCCCCGTCAAGGGTCGAGCAAAATGTGGATCTGGTTCGCCGTCAGCCCGAGTTGCGCCAACAGCTCGAGGCGGAACGCCGCTGGTGGCAGCGAGGCCTGCATCAGGCTGCATATGCCTGGGATGCCCTCAACAATCGCTGGCAACAATGGGTGATCGGTTACAACCAGGGACGCCAGAACGCCTTGTTAAAAGCGCTCGGACTCGAACAACTCGGCTGGCACGGCCTGGTGGCTTTGCTCATCGGTGTGCTGGTATTCGCCCTGCTGGTTATCGGGGTGTTGTTGCTGGTGCGATTCCCGCGACCTGGTAACCGAATTACACGCTATTACCGACGTTTCCTGCACAAGCTTGGCCGCAAGGGGATTAACAAGGGCACGGCGGAAACTCCTCGCCAGTTCAGCCAACGGGCCGCACGCCTGCAACCGGCTCTGGCGGATCATATCGAGCAAATCACACAGGACTATCTGCTGTTGCGTTACGCGCAACTTGATGATCAACAGCAGCAGCGGTTATTCAGGCAATTTGTTCAAAACGTGCGAGCTTTTGCGGTGTGAGCTAGACGGTCTTGCGATGCCCAAAGGGTTTCCAGGCCGGTGAGATCACGTTCGGCATTTCGGATCGTTTCAGCAATCGCGCCGGTGCCAGGGCGAACTCTCCGTAACGCTGGTTGATGGCGTCCATGACTTCATTACTGGCGCGTTGTTCAACGGGTTGAGGCTCAAACAGCTGCAGCTGGGTGGCGGCACTGCGCGGATCCAGCGCGGTTACCTGTACCTGATGGATACCTTCACCCTGCCAGCAATAACGCAACACTTGCTGACAGAGTTGAAAAATGGTCCGTCCATCGTCGGTCGGTAGCCGGGTCCGGCATTTGTCGCCCAGCCAGCCTTCGCGGCAGCGCAGACCGATAAAAAATGATTGAGCATGCATGGCATGACGGCGCAACCGCTCACCCACTTTTTCACTCATGTGCAGCAAAAAGGTCAGCAACACCTCCCGTTCTCGAGTATTGGGCGGAACCACCTTGCCGTGACCGATGCTGCGTGGCGGCGCCACATTGGTTTGTACCGGATCCGGATCGGCCCCCTGCGCCATGTACCAGATGCGCCGCCCGGGATTACCAAAGCGCTGGGCCAGTACGCCAATGGGCAGCCTGGCCATGTCACCGCAGACATGCACGCCACGGGCGGCGAGAAAATCACCGATGCCGCGATTGATGCCGCACAACTCGGTGACCGGCACATCGGCCAGCGTTTGTCTGGCATCTTCGGGGGCAATGATGGTCAGACCGTCCGGCTTGTTGAGTTTGGCCGCGTACTTGGCAGTGGTCTTGTCGCCGCTGGCACCTACTGAACAGAGCAGACCGGATGCCTGGAAAACAGCCTGCTTGGCGAGTGCGGCAATCTTTTCCGGATGCCCGAACAGCGCCTGGCAGCGGGTGATGTCGAGAAACGCTTCATCGACCGAGAAGATTTCGATGTCCGGGCTGATCTTGTTTTGCAGGGCGCTCATGATGTCTGTGGAGACGGCGGCGTAGCGCTGCGGGCGAGCCGGCCGCTGGATCAGATCGGCGCACAACTGCCAGGCCTCTTTCAGCCTCATTCCGGTATGGATGCCGTGCGCGCGTGCCTCATAGGAACAGGTGATGATACAGGTCCCCTGCAGGCCGTTGGTCACGGCCACCGGTTTGCCTCGCAGTTCGGGAAAATCCAGTTGTTCGATCGAGGCGAAGAAGGCATTCATGTCCACCAGCAGGATGGCGCGCGACCAGGGTTTGGGAACAGCCGAAGAGGCAGACGGCGAGAGGGATCGATCCGGCATGATCCACCGGCAGGATTACTGGTAAGTGCGCAACTGGCCGACCAGAATACCCTGGATGCGGACACGGCGCGGATCGAAAACCATGGCCTGCATGTCCGGGTTTTCCGGGCTCAGTTCCACCCGGCCGTCGGCATAGCGTTTGTAACGTTTGAGTGTGGCTTCTTCTTCGTCGATCAGGGCGACCACGATGTCGCCATATTCGGCGCGATCGCCGGGCTCGATAATCACCAGGTCGCCGTCCAGAATGCCGACGCCGATCATGGAGTCGCCCTTGACCTGCAGGGCATAACGATCCCGCCCAACGAACATGTCGCTGAGATTGAGTTCTTCCTGGCCGGGAATGGCCTCGATAGGGTGGCCTGCGGCGATCCGACCCACCAGCGGGAGGGTTGTGGATCGAGTGGGAGTGGGACTGGCAAGTCGAATGCCGCGCCAACCACGTTGAACATGCTCCAGCTCGCCCTTCTCGATCAGTGACTGCACGTAGCGATGCACCGTGCCCTTGGAGTTGATCTCCAGGGCCTGGCCGATCTCGCTCAGGGTCGGTGCGTGCTCGTTATCACCGATGTAGTCCCGAATGAAATCCAGTATGCGCTGTTCGAGTTGAGTGAGCATGATGTTCTCCTAACGTTCTCCAAGAATAGAGAACTTTTAGAGAACGATCAAGCCTGCCGGACAAATTATTTTTGGCCAGGGCAAGTTGCTGAAAAACATTGAAAATGTATTGGCGCACTGCCCTGTAGACTGTTCATCGAAGCCTCGAGGCGGTTCGGCCGGCCCAACAATGGCCGGTTATGTGATCCTGTTGTCGACAAACAGTCCAGTGGCGTGTTTCGTTACCGATAGGATCAGATACACCAAATGGAAATGTTGGGCACGTGGTTGATGAACACAGCCGGCTTGATGGGCGATAACAGATCATGAGTAAAAGGCTACTATGTGGAATCCTTTGAAACGGCGTAAAAAACGCAAACAAACCGGCTGGCCGGGTCGCGTGTCACGCTGGTGGCGCATCATCTGGAAGCTTGCCGTAGTACTCGTGGCGCTGGATCTTTTTTATTTGATGCACATCTGGCCGGACTGGAATGCGTTTTCTCACGGTGCAGTTGACCGTTCCCAGTTTATTGTCAGCTACGCTGAGCGCCGCAAGCAGGATGCCAGTCTCCCTCCACTGCGCTGGGTGCCAATAAGGTTGGAGTCTATTTCACCATACATGCAGCGCGCAGTGATCGTGGCCGAAGATGCCCGTTTTTACTGGCACAACGGTATCGATGTGATCGCCTTTCGTGAAGCAATGGATTACAACCTGGAAAAGGGGAAGCTTAAATACGGTGGCAGTACATTGTCACAGCAGACGGTCAAGAACATGTTTCTGAGTCCGTCACGGAATCCGTTACGTAAATGGCACGAACTGATTTTGACACTGGGAATGGAATTCAATGTCAGCAAGGATCGAATTCTTGAAACCTATCTTAACGTGGCGGAGTTCGGAGAAGGTATCTACGGGGTGGAGGCGGCGGCGCGTTACTATTGGAACAGGTCCGCCTCACGGCTGACGATCAGACAAGCTGCCGAATTGGCGGCAACGTTACCCGGTCCGCGCTGGGATAATCCGCATACTCGAACCCGGCGCTTTTTAAGACGCACGGACAAAATATTGTTTTATCTCACGCGCTCTGATGACCAGGACCGTTCCAGGTAAACGCAGCGAGATTTTTTGCACAAGTGGTTCGACAACGAAGCAGTGCTTTGAGCGTGACCGCAAAGTTGTTTTGGTTGCCGGAAGTGTAATACCGGCTGTCAGGATCGACTGACAACCTTTTGCGAAATATCCTACACAATTTTCAGCCTGCGCCGACAGGCAAACGTCGACGCTGTCGTTATGCTTCTTCCTTCACAGATATGGACAAAAGCGGTGAAAACCATGCATCGGTTTGAAGACGAGGCGGAACAGACTCCAGCACGAACTGAACGTTTTTACGAGGTGAACGGCAAGTGGTATTTCGCAGTCCGCAGGGGCCCGGATCGCGGTCCGTTTGCCAGCAAGGAAGAGGCCCGGGCCGCGTTGCGGACCTATATCGTGGAGCAGCTGGCCGAGGAAAAGCGCAACCGCCCTCCGACTAAGCGATTCTCCCTGGAATCCATCGCCTAGCCGGAGTGGCGTCTGACTTTAAGTCTACAGGCCGCCGATCAGGCGGCTTTTTTGCGGCCAAAAAGCCGCGACAGCAGGCTCGGGCGTTGTCCGTAGTTCTGATCGGGTCGACCGGTCTTGTCGTTGGCATCCATAAACAGGCCGAGCATCTTGTCGATCATCTCCTCGTTAAACTCATACGGATTAAATTCGTTCTTGCCGTGTTG
>JASFNY010000080.1:0-7600 GCA_050116795.1 Thiohalophilus sp. | reverse complement strand
ACGTCAGAACCCATTTTGCCGGCAAAATCGATTCCGGAATGATGGGCTCGTCGGCCATTGAAGGGATCGGTACGCATGCCGTAGTAGGAGGACAACCAGCCCCGGGTGATGGGCCGACCGGCCGGAATCACTTCGGCCTGCAGGTTTCGTGTCATGAGCATCTCTTCAAGCACACTCAGTTGCTGGCTTCGATCCTCGATTTTGGAGGAGAGCTCTTCCAGCGAAGCGAGAAAATCAGGGACATCTATCGAGCTGCCCGCCAGTTCCTCGCTGGTGACCGGGCCACCCTGTGCCGGGGGCTGCTCAAAATTGAATTCGCCGTTATCCAGGTTGGCCATCTGGGTCAGGCGCTGACCGAGAGCATCCAGACGGACCACGTGGGACTGCAGATTACCCAGACGCAGCGCCAGGGCGTCCATATTCTCCTGGGCGGACCGGGTCACTTCCTGAATTTTCAGACGCTGGGTATCCAGCTCGGATTGCAGGGCCAGGGCCATATCATCAGGATTGGCGCGCATGTGCGCGACACCCATATAATAGCCTGCCGTAATGAAAACCGTGGGCAACACGATAAACGTTCCCACAACAAGGCTGATCAGGCGATGTCTGGTCAGGGTCATCAACCCCGAGCATCCCTTACTTTTTCTCAATACGACTATATTCATAGTGACAGTACAGCTCTTGTTATTTTAGTCTGACGTTAATGTGATTTTTCCGGTAAACAGGGCAAGTTATTCTTTATCCAGTATGAATTTTCCAATTCCATTGTACAAGCTCCTGCGTGGAGAAAAGAACCAGCTTGCGGACTTGGTCACAACCGCCCGGGAACTGCGTCAACTCGATAACTTGTTATCGACCGTTCTCGATCAACCCTTGACTGATCATTGCAGGATTGCCCGATACGACGCGGAAACACTGGTTATACAGGTCGATTCCCCGGTATGGAGCTCACGCCTGCGTTATTACATCCCCACCCTTCTGCAGGAACTTAAGCAAAATATTCAGTCTTTACAAGGACTTAAATCCATCAAACTGCACGTCGCACCGATCCTGCCCGCTCCGGCCGAAAAACCACCGGCTAATCGGGAAATCAGCCCTGCCGCCAGTCGCGATATTCAGGCTATGGCCGAGGCCATTGAGGACCCGGACCTGCGGGAAGCCTTGCTGCGCCTGGCCCGCCCACGACGGACTGAATAATCAATAAGCCAAACTCGCACAAATTCCGAAAAACATAAGTATTACTGATACTGCTACCGCCGAAAAACTCGCTGCTAACCGATGATTGACGGTGGCGTCTCGCAAAAAACGCCGGTATCCCCGGCGTTTTTTGCAATTTAATTTCCTCAGGTGGCCTGGACCGGCTGAACAAAGGAGATCGGAGCCTTGGCCGGGTCCTCAAAGGTCACTTCTTCCCAGGCATCCCTGTCAGCCAGCAAGGTCCGCAGCAGGCGGTTATTCAGCGCATGGCCGGACTTGTGGCCGCTGAAGGCGCCGATCAGGCTGTGGCCCAGAAGGTAGAGATCCCCGATGGAATCGAGAATCTTGTGTTTTACGAATTCATCAACATAGCGCAGGCCGTCCTCGTTCAGGACGCGGTATTCGTCCACGACAACAGCGTTATCCAGGCTGCCGCCCAGCGCCAGGTTATTGGCGCGCAGGCTCTCGATCTGGCTCATAAAGCCAAAGGTCCGGGCCCGGCTGACCTCCTTCACGAAGGAGGTGGTAGAGAAATCCACTTCGGCGCTCTGGTTCTGGTCCTTGAACACCGGGTGATCGAAATCGATGGTGAAGGAGACCTTGAAGCCCTCAAATGGCTCAAAACGGACCCACTTGTCGTCTTCTTCGACAACTACCGGGCGCTTGATGCGAATGAACCGCTTTGGTGCCTTTTGTTCCTGAATTCCGGCCGATTGCACCAAAAATACAAACGGACCCGCACTGCCGTCCATGATGGGTACTTCGGGAGCGTTCAGATCTATATAAGCGTTGTCGATGCCCAGACCAGCCAGGGCAGAGAGCAGATGCTCTACCGTCGAAACCCGCACACCGTCCTTGATCAGGGTCGTGGACAGGGTGGTGTCGCCAACATTTTCAGGAACTGCTGGAATTTCAACAGGTTCCGGCAGATCCACGCGTCTGAAGATAATGCCTGTGTCCGCCGCGGCCGGGCGCAGGGTTAGGTAGACTTTCTCTCCGGTATGCAGCCCGACGCCTGTCGCGCGAATGACATTTTTCAGAGTACGCTGATTAATCACTGGCCAATTTCTCCTTAATGGACTGTGGGGCTTTTCCTGGGTAATGCAAGATTCAGGCCTGTTTCACTACGACTAGTGCGGGCGCATGTATAGCACCAAAATGAGGCGCATATATTAAAACAAGTCCGCATCTTACAGCAACTTATCGTCATAGACGGCTGTTTCGGGCCAAACTTGAGTACAAAATGCTCATCTTGCTAGCCGGATCACAAATCTCCTTTTGCGAGCGGTTCCAGGCGAAAATCAGTCCGCCTGGCGCCGCAAAAAGGCCGGAATATCCAGATACTCCATGTCGCCATCGCCCTTGGCGCCGGACTTGCCCTCGGCATTGCCCTTGTTGCGCATGACTGTCGGCCGATCCAGCTGATTGTAATCCACCTCGCCGTCATTCTTTTTGTTGACCACCAGTTTGACCGGACGTTCACCCTCCTGGAGATCGTTACCCAGCCCTGTGGCCACCACGGTTACCCGCAGTTCCCCGGACATGGATGGGTCGATCACGGTACCGACCACCACGGTCGCATTCTCTGAGGCAAACTGCTTGACCGTGTTACCCACCTCTTCGAATTCACCGATGGACATGTCCATACCGGCGGTGACATTCACCAGAATGCCCCGGGCACCTGCCAGGTTGACGTCTTCCAGCAGGGGACTGGCAATTGCCGCTTCGGCCGCCTCGCGAGCTCGCTCCTCACCGGCAGCACGCCCGGATCCCATCATCGCCATGCCCATTTCGGACATCACAGTGCGGACGTCGGCGAAGTCGACGTTGATCAAACCCGGCCTGGTAATCAGCTCGGCAATCCCCTGGACCGCCCCGAGCAGAACATCGTTGGCCGCCTTGAAAGCATCCAGCAGACTGATGTTCTTGCCCAGCACGCTCAGCAGCTTCTCGTTGGGAATGGTAATTAACGAGTCGACATACTGTTTTAGTTCGTCCATGCCCGCCATGGCCACTTCCATGCGCTTCTTGCCTTCGAACGGGAACGGCTTGGTCACCACTGCGACGGTCAGGATGCCCATGTCGCGGGCAATCTGTGCGACCACCGGAGCACCACCGGTCCCGGTGCCGCCACCCATACCGGCGGTAATGAAGACCATGTCCGCCCCTTCCAGCACTTCCTGGATGCGCTCACGATCTTCCATGGCCGCCTGGCGTCCGGTTTCCGGATTGGCGCCAGCCCCGAGCCCCTTGGTGACATTGCCACCCAGTTGCAACAGAGTCTTGGCGGAACTGTTTTTCATTGCCTGGGCATCGGTGTTGGCACAGACAAAATCTACCCCTTCAATGCTCTGCACCACCATGTGTTCGACGGCATTACCGCCACCGCCTCCCACACCAACGACCTTGATTACAGCGTTCTGGCTGTAGGTATCCATGAGTTCAAACATTTTATTACCCCCCTCACTGACATCTTCAGTGGTTGTTACATCGTTACAATTGTCATTAGTCCGTTAGAAATTTCCCTGAAACCAACTTTTCATCCGTCGCAAGACACTGGAGAAACTACCTCCCATGCGTGACTCCGCTTCACGCAAGGCACGGTTCTGGTATCCGAACAACAGCAATCCGACACCGGTCGAATAAATCGGATTCTGTACTACATCCACCAGGCCGCTGACATACTGCGGTACCCCCAGGCGAACCGGCATATGGAATATCTCTTCCGCCAGTTCCACCGCGCCTTCCATTTTCGAACTGCCCCCGGTCAGCACAATGCCGGCGGCACACAGGTCTTCAAAACCACTGCGCCTTAACTCGGCCTGTATCAGGGTGAACAGTTCTTCATAGCGTGGCTCGACAACCTCGGCGAGTGTTTGACGGGCCAGACGACGGACCGGCCGCTCACCAACACTGGGCACTTCGATGGTCTCCTCGGCACTGGCCAGCTGGGTCAGTGCACAGGCGTACTTGATCTTGATCTCCTCGGCATGCTGGGTCGGTGTGCGCAAGGCCACGGCGATATCATTTGTGACCTGATCGCCTGCAATCGGAATCACTGCGGTATGCCGAATCGCGCCTTCTGTGAACACCGCGATATCGGTCGTGCCGCCACCGATATCCACCAGGCAAACACCCAGCTCTTTTTCATCCTCGGTCAGGACCGAATGACTGGATGCCAGTTGTTCGAGAATGATGTCATCCACTTCCAGACCGCAGCGACGGACACATTTGATAATGTTCTGCGCGGCACTCACCGCTCCGGTAACCATGTGGACCTTGGCTTCCAGGCGCACACCCGACATGCCTATCGGTTCGCGGATACTTTCCTGGTCGTCGATGATGAATTCCTGCGGCATGATATGCAGGACTTTCTGATCGGCCGGTATGGCAACCGCCCGTGCTGCATCGATGACGCGTTCAACATCGTACTGGGTCACTTCCTTGTCACGTATTGCAACGATGCCGTGCGAATTGAGACTGCGAATATGACTGCCTGCGATACCTGCATATACCGAATGTATCTGGCAACCGGCCATCAACTCGGCTTCTTCTACCGCACGCTGGATAGATTGCACCGTGGATTCAATGTTCACCACCACGCCTTTTTTCAGGCCGCGTGAAGGATGCGAACCCAGGCCTATAATTTCGATATCATTCTCCGGGGTCACGTCGCCGACAATCGCAACCACCTTCGAGGTACCGATATCGAGACCGACGATAAGATTTTTCTCTGTTTTTTTAGACATTCACCGTCACTCCCCGAATTACTTTATGCCGTATTTTTCTTCCACGTTACAGCCATGCCATTGGTGTAACGCAAATCAACCTGCTGCAAATCGCCCCTGTCCATGGCATGGATTCGCGGATAAACCAGAACAAAGCGTGCCAGCCGTTCAAATTCATGTTCACGACCCAGATTGAGATGTAATCCGCTTTGCAGAACAATCTGCCAGGACCGGCGTTTGTCGAGTTTCAGTTGCTGTATATGCATTCCAAGAGGCAACAACATCTGACTGAACCGACGATAAGTCTCCAGCATCCTGGCGCTTGATTTATCTGGCCCATCGAACACCGGCAAACCGGTCGGATATGTTGACGCCGAAGGTTTGAACAGTTCACCCCGGTTATTCAACAGGCCGCCCGATGCCCAGACGGCTGCCGGATACTGTTCGACAAAATGAATTGCCAGCGTGTCCGGCCAGACTCGACGAATTGTGGCCTGATCGACCCAGGGCAAAGCTTCCACCTTCTGCTGAAATGCAGTGACATCAATATCGAAGTAACCGACGCCTGAAATCTGTTTCGATAATGGCGCCAGCATTTCCTCGGTAACATTAACGAAGCTGCCCTGTACCTGAATCTTCTGTACCGGCGCGTTCATCGGGTTCAGCAATTGCTGCACCGCCCAGTACAGAAAAGCAACCAGCACCAGTATCACAACGCCAAGCAACCAGCGTCCTGGTCTGAAACTGAAGGACGGCATCTGCGGTGAATAAACTGCCTGTTTAGCCTGCACTGACATGGTCGCCTCCCTGCTTTTTGTTACCGTTGTCATTCGCCAGAGTCTGGGCAAGAATCGTATAGACCAGTTGATCGAAATCCATACCGGTCGCTTTCGCTGCCATGGGTACCAAGCTGTGATCGGTCATGCCCGGAACGGTGTTCAATTCAATGACCCAGGGCTTGCCGTCTTCTGAGCAAAGAATATCCACCCGTCCCCAGCCTTCGGCACCTATCGCCCTGAACGCCGATAAAGCCAGACGTTGCAGTTGCCCTTCCTGCTCGGCATCAAGTCCGCAAGGACACAGGTAGCGGGTCTGATCAGACTGGTACTTCGCTTCATAGTCATAAAAGGCATTCGGAGTCTCGAGCTTGATTACCGGTAATGCTTCTTCTCCCAGGATAGTCACTGTATATTCCCCGCCATCGATCCAGCGTTCGGCAATCACTGCACCCGAAAATTGGGCGGCCGTTCGATAGGCTGCCGGCATCTGTGAAGCTTCTTCCACACGGGTCATACCGATACTTGAACCTTCCAGGGCAGGTTTGACCATCAATGGCAAACCCAGACAGGCAACGACATATTCAAGATCGGTGTCCTCATCGAGAACCATGTAATCCGGTGTTGGCAGACCAGCCGACTCCAGGATCATCTTGCTGCGAAGCTTGTCCATTCCCAGTGCGGAAGCCAGAACATCACTGCCGGTATAGGGAATATTCATCACTTCCAGCACAGCCTGGATTCGCCCGTCTTCGCCACCCGGGCCATGCAACACGATAAAGGCGCGATCAAAATTTCCGTTTTCCAGTTGCTGCAACACCGTTTGCTTCTCGACGTTGACGCCATGCGCATCGACTCCGCAACGCAACAACGCGTCAAGCACGGCCTGACCACTACGCAACGAGACTGCGCGTTCTGCAGACCAGCCACCCATCAGCACTGCAACCTTGCCAAAGGCCTGGGGTTTGATAGCATTCTTCGGTTTAGCGCTGTTCATCGCTTTCTCCGACTATCTGTATTTCCTGGATCAGTTCGATTCCGGTGATCTGCTGCACTTCCTGTTTGACGCGGTTGACCAGCAATTCGATATCCCGGGCCGTGGCGGTGCCGGTATTGATAATAAAATTTGCATGTTTTTCCGAAACGCAGGCGCCGCCGATGCAGGTATTCTTTAAACCGCACTGTTCAATCAATCTGGCCGCATAATCATTCGGTGGATTTCTGAATACGGACCCTGCATTGGGTTGACTGGTCGGCTGCGTTGCACCGCGCCTTGCCAGATGTTGCTTGATCTGTTGCAGGCTTTGTTCCGCATCCCCCGCTTCCAGTTGCAACGTCGCACCAATAAACCATTCATCCACATGTCCCCTGACATGCCGATAGTCGATCTCAAACTCATCAGGTGTGCGATCGATCAGGTTCCCCTGCCGATCGATCATCTTCAGTGACTCGACAATGTTCCAGGTTTCGCCACCCATGGCGCCGGCATTCATGGCCAGGGCTCCGCCAAATGTACCGGGGATACCGCACAGGAACTCGGCCCCCTGCAGTCCGCGTCGGGCGCTCTGCCGTGCCACTTGCGGTGAGGCCATACCCGCCTCGACATAAACCCGGTTGTTATCCAGCCATTCAATCTTATTGAGTACGCCACTGGTGCAAATAACCGTGCCGCGAATACCGCCGTCACGTACCAGAAGATTGCTGCCAAGCCCCAGCCAGAACACTGGTTCTTCATCCGGTAGTTGTTTCAACAATTGCTGCAGATCAGCCACGTCCGCCGGTTGATAAAAACGGTCAGCACAACCGCCGACCCGCCATGAGGTATGGCGACTCATAGGCTCATGTTGTTTCATGATGCCCCGTAGCTGCATTGTGTCTGTCTCTGCCATTGTCATCATT
>JASFNY010000079.1:0-7629 GCA_050116795.1 Thiohalophilus sp. | reverse complement strand
ATTTCGGTATCGGTTTTTATGTCGCTGCCCTGGTATCGGCGGTAGTGTCGATGCTGACCGTATTTATCAGCATGGCGATGTCCCGTCAGGAATTTGACTGGGCGCAATTGCAAAGCAGCGAGGAGGGTGGTTCAGCATGATTGCCAGTGAAACATTTCTCGCCTTTATTGTGACGGTGGCCGTGGGGATTACCGCGGTAACACCGTTCATTCTGATTTATTTATGGATAAGAGACTGGATAAAACAACAGTTATGGTAGAGAGAAAACATCCAAAACTCGAAGAGGGTGCAGAACAGGTCACTCCCAAGGACTGGACGATTGGCATCGAACGGCCGCGTACCCTGCTTGAGCATATCCCCGAGGATCCCGAGCCTCTGGAAGATCTGGCCAACCAGCATATCGTCTCGGTACGCCAGATGAACCAGGACAAGATGGCGCAGTTGTTACGACTGGCCGCGCTCTACGAGACCACGCCTTCGCTCTACCAGCCGCCGCTGACCGGCAAGATACTGATCAGTGCCTTTTACGAGCCGAGCACGCGTACCCGTCTCTCCTTCGAGAGCGCCTGGCACCGTCTGGGTGGCGATATCATGTCAATTACCGATCCCGCTTCCACCGGTATAGCCAAGGGGGAATCGCTGCGTGACGTGGCCGAGATGTTCAATAACTACGGTGACCTCGTGGTGCTGCGTGATAACAACAATACCGCCGTCTATGAAATGATTGATGCCCTGCGCATTCCCATCATCAATGCCGGCAACGGGATTGATGAGCACCCCACCCAGGCCATGGCCGATATGTATGCCATCTTCAAGTGGCGACCTGAACTGCTTTATAACGAAGTGCCCGAGGATAAGAAGATCAATATCGGTATCATCGGTGTCCCCTCAAGAATGCGTACAGTACGCAGCCTGTTGTTGTTCCTGGCTATGTACCCTCGTGGCATCAGGGAGGTCGTCATCATCACCGATGAGGATGAGGCCTTCTCCGAAGGGCAACTCGAAGAGCTGCAATCATCGGGACTGAATGTCCGCGTCAGCAAGGAACTTGATACGGAGCTTCCCAGGCTCGACGTGGTTTACATCAATGCCATCGCCTGGGTTGGTGATTCGTTCGAGACTCATGGCACCACCTATAAACTCGATGCAGACTCACCCTTGAAGCCTGGCTCCATCATTCTTCATCCGCTTGCCAGGGGTGACGAGCTTTCGATAGACCTGGATGATACGCAGCATAACTGGTATTTCGCCCAGGCCCGCGGGGCGGTTTTCATTCGCATGGCGCTACTTACGACCCTCAGCCGTCGTATCAACCAGGTGATGGAAGCCACTTCTTAATAACCGATTTCAAATACAGAAGAGAATTATGTGTGGAATAGCAGGAATTTTTCATAGCAATCAAGATCAAACCATTGACCCCCAGTTACTGGTCAACATGGCGGCAATCCAGCATCACCGGGGCCCCGACGGTTTCGGTTACAAAACCCTGGATGACCGGGGAGTCGGGTTTTCCCATGCACGCCTGTCGATCATCGACCTCAACGAAGAACGCGCCCGCCAGCCTTTCCTGTCGCCTGACGGTAACCTGCTGCTGGCGCATAACGGCGAATTTTATGATTACAAGCGGATTCGTGCCGAGTTGACACTCAAGGGAGCGCGTTTCCGCGCCAAGAGTGATTCGGAAATGGTCCTGCATCTCTATCCCCGGCTGGGGCTGGAAGATATGTTGCCGCATCTGCGTGGCGAGTTTGCTTTTGCCCTGTATGACAAGCAGCATGATCGGCTGATGCTGGTCCGCGATCGTTTTGGTGTCAAGCCGCTGTACTGGACCCAGACCGACGACAAGATCGTATTCGGTTCCGAACTGAAAGTATTGTTTGCCCATCCGGATGTCCCGCGTCGTTTTAACGCCAAAGGATTGTTCCACCAGTTGATGCAGACCACGGTCCCGGGCAGCACTGCCTTCGATAACATCAACCAGGTCAAACCCGGTCACGTGGTGATCATCGAACGCAAGCATGGCAAATTCCATATTACCGACAAGAAGTACTGGGACATGGACTTTCCGCTGGTTAGCGAGCGTGAAAAGAACGATCGCGACGACGAGGAATACTATATAGAAGGTGTACGCAAGCAACTGCTGGAAGCGGTTCAACTGCGTCTCGAGGCAGATGTCCCGGTAGCCTGTTATCTTTCCGGCGGTATCGATTCCTGTTCCACGCTGGGGATGGCCGCTGCCAGTCAGCAATCACCGGTCAAGGCATTTACTATCGGCTTCGATGACAGTGATTACGACGAGACACCAATCGCTACGGAAATGGCCGAATCGGTCGGCGCCGATCAGGATGTGATGATGCTCAATGCCGGTCATCTGTATGACAACTTCGAGGAAACCCTCTGGCATACCGAGCGAACTATTTATAACACGCTCGGCGTGGCCAAGTTACTGATGAGCCGGCATGTCAACAAGGCCGGATACAAGGTGGTGGTCACCGGTGAAGGTTCCGACGAACTGTTCGGCGGGTACCCGGCTTTCCGTCGTGACATGTTCCTGCATGGTATGGATATGCTCTCGCCGGCAGAGCGGGCCGAATGGGAAGGTATGCTGGCCGAGGCCAACAAGCTGTTCAAGGGGGCGATGCTGGCCGAGGACGAAGTGAAGGATCCTGCATTCGATAATCTGATGGACTTCACTCCAAGCTGTCTGCAACCCTGGCTGGCTTCCGCGGAGCATGTTCCGGGTCTGATGCATCCGGAACTGCGCAAGGAAGTCGAAGGCTATTCACCGGGCAAAGCGATTGCCGATGCACTCGACGGCGACATGCTCGAAGGTCGACACCCGTTGGATAAGGCCCAGTACGTTTGGATCAAGACCATGCTCGAAGGACAGATCCTGACCTGGGGTGGAGACCGTGTCGATATGGCCAACTCGATGGAGGCCCGGCCGCCGTTTCTGGATCATCACCTGGCCGAGTACTGCGCACAGTTGCCGCCTTCAATGCGTATCAAGGGACGTACCGAGAAATATGTACTGCGCGAGGCAATGAAAGGGATTCTGCCCAAGACGCTTTACGAACGTGAAAAGTTTGCCTTCATGGCTCCACCGGCGCATACCGATCCCGAGAAGTGGGCCGCGTTGCGCGCGCTGGCGGATGTGTATCTCTCCGATGAAGCGATCGACGAGGCCGGTATTCTGGACAAGAACGGTGTCAAGGCACTGTTTGAACTGCACGACGCGGAAGACACCACGGCTTCGACCCAGGTCAAACTGGATGCCGTGATCAACCACATGCTTGGCGTACAGGTTCTGCACAAGCATTTCGTAGCCACCGATGTTCCTGCCCTGGCACGACAGAAGGCGGATGAATATGGCTGGACCGTGTAAGCTATATCAGCCGGCAATCTGAATAAAAAATAAAAAGAGGAGCAGTTGCTCCTCTTTTTTTGTCGGCTGCTCTGTCTGAATGTGCCTAATAAGACTATTAGAATATTATTAGTAACAACTGTTTGGAATAGCTTGTTAAGTGTGACGTCTTACTCACATTGGGTTCAATGATGCTCATGTTTTCGCCGAATCGGTCGATAGCGAGTACGATGGGCAAGAAGATGTATTGTGAGGGGAGTCAAAATGAAAATTATTAAAGGTTTACTGGTATTACCGCTTTTGCTGGGAGTGTCGATGAATGTCCAGGCGGAAGAAAAACCGGCCGATATCAGCTGGGCCGGCTGCGGTATCACCAAGAAAGCATTTATGGCCGAGTTGGCCAAGGCCTACGAGGCCAAGACCGGTATTCACATCAGCATCAGCGGCGGCGGTGCCACCAAGGGGATTCGTAACGCCGCGGCCGGCAATATCGATATCGGAGGTGCCTGTCGCGCTTCGCTTAACAGCCTGGATGAAGAGCGCAACGCGCACCAGATCCCGGTAGCCTGGGACGCACTGGTGGTACTCGTCAACAAGAATAACCCGGTCGATAACATCACCTTCGATCAGTTGAAGCAGATCTATCTGGGTAACATCACCAACTGGAAAGAGCTGGGTGGTAACGACGCGCCGCTGGAACTTTACGTGCGTCGCGGCAAGATGTCAGGTGTGGGTCGGACACTGCGCGAACTGGTATTCAACAACTTCGATCAGGATTTCAAGGCCACCTATGTGGTCAAGTCATCCGGTCCGGTAGAAAAAGGCGTCGTCAAGAACGTCAACGGTATCGGCGTCTCCGGTATCAGCAGCGCCAAGAAGCGTGATGTGAAAATCCTCAAGCTTAATGGCCACGAACCCAGCTACGCGAAGATCAAGAACGGCGAGTACGTGTTGTATCGTCCTCTGTACCTGGTGACCAAGCGCGGTGCAACTAACAAGCAGGTGCGTGACTTTATCCGTTACGCGGTCAGTGCCGAGGGTCAGGATATCATCAAGAAGCAGGGTACCGTGCCCTACACCGAAGCGATGGCACTGGTTATGAAACAGCTTGACCAGTATGAACGCGCCAGTCAGTCAGGTGCTTACCGTACTGCAGCAGACAGCAAGATCTGATTCCGCTTAGACAACGGCAATAAAAAAGAGGCGCTATTCAGCGCCTCTTTTTTTTGCCTGTACTTCTAACGGCGTACTCAAGTATCGCCGCAGAGGTTCCCGATCATTTATTCAAACTGGTGTAATAATCGATCAGGATCTTGGCCACTTCCGGACGTGAGAATTCCGGCGGCGGGGCTTCGCCGTTACCCAGCATCTCGCGTACCTTGGTACCGGAGAGCAGGATAAAGTCTTCCTTGGTGTGATCCGGTGCTTCGCACATCATCACGACCTTGTTCAACTTCTTCGACCAGGCGGTATGATCGGCCTCGAAGATTTCGATATCCAGCGCACCCGCGGGGACTTCTTCCTTGAAGATAGTCTGGGCGTCGAAGGGACCGTAATAATCACCGACACCGGCATGATCACGACCGATGATGAAATGGGTCGCACCCATGTTCTGGCGGAAGTAGGCATGCAGTACGGCCTCGCGCGGTCCGGCATACAGCATGTCGAAGCCGTAACCGGTGACCATGACGCTGTTGGGCGGGAAGTAGAGTTCCACCATCTTGCGAATCGCGGCATCGCGCACCGGCGCCGGAATATCGCCCGGCTTGAGTTTGCCCAGCAGCATGTGAATCACCAGGCCGTCGGCACCCAGGCGATCCATGGCCATGTGACAGAGTTCCTCGTGGGCCAGGTGCATGGGGTTACGGGTCTGGAAGGCGACGACCTTGTTCCAGCCGTGTTCCTGGATCTCGTTGCGAATCTCGACCGCGGTGCGGAAGGTATCCGGAAAGTCGGTGATGAAGTAGCTGAAGTTCAGTACCTCGATCGGGCCGGAGACGGCGAAGCGGCCCTGGCTGTTGAAAGCTGCAACGCCGGGATGTTCCGTGTCATCGGTGCGATATACCTTCTCGGTCATGGTCTTCATCTGGGCGTCGGAGACCTCTTCGATCGCCTCCACGTCCATCACCGCCAGTACCGGGTTGCCGTCGACATTGGGATCACGCAGGGCGATGCGCTTGGCGTCCTTGATGGCATCCACGTTTTCCAGCAGGCAGAGAACCGGCACCGGGAAGAAGCTGCCGTCGCTCAGTTTCATGCTCTCCGCGGCACCCATGGCATCGGCCACGTTCATGAAACCCTTGAGCGGGTTGAAATAGCCGCCGCCCATCATCACGGCGTTGCCGGCCGCCTGGGAGCTGATCACCACGGAAGGCAGGGATTCCGCCTCCTTGCTCAGTTCCTGGTGTTTTGCAGAATCGTAGACGAAGCGCGGTTGCAGCTCGTCGCTACCGATAGGTTTGATCATCCGTCAATCCTCTAGTGTTAGGCCGCTGTGGGCATTTTTTATTTGCGGGTCGGGCAGCCGCTGTCTGGGACGGCCCGCCGGGGGCGGGGAGCCGGCTGCCGCGCAGCCCGGAGAAAACTCGAAGGGCAGACTATACACCATGCCCTTTGGGGCGGAACAACAGGGATATTTATGAGGGCATTAGACAGGAGATTATTCGGGGACCCGTCATGAATACTGGTAAACGGGGAAAGGTAACACTATTCACTTATTATTAATAAGTGAATAGTGTTTGCCTGATTCAGCACAGAGTCAGTCCACCAGATGTTTGAAGCGGTTATAGGCCTCCTTGCCTTGAGGATTACCCAAATCGGCAGCGATCTTGGCATCGGCAACGGCTGAGCGCAGATCACCCTTATGATAAAAGGCGCCGCCGCGTTCGACATAGGCCGCCCCGTCGTCGGGATGCAGGTCAATATATTGGCTCCAGTATGAAATGACCTGATCCCAGTCTTTACGCTGGGCCAGGATCCAGTCCAATTTCTGGTAAAACGCGAAGTTGTCGGGGTCGTACTCTACCGCGAGTTTTGCATGCGGAAGCGCCTCATCCAGTTCATTCAGCTTGATCAGGGCGCCTGCCTTCCTGTTATAGGCATCGGCATGGGTTGGATCGAGACTCAATGCGGCATTGAATTTTTCGATTGCAGCTTCGTGTTTTCTCGCTCTGTTCAGTTCATAACCCAAACGAATCAGTTTGCTTACAAGCCAATCTTTTCTGGACTGAATTTTCTCGTCCCAAGGGGCCAGCAATCCGGCTATAGCTATATCAGAAGCAGCATCATCATACTTCTCTAATTTGGAATAGATTTTTGAGCGCCAGTAATAGTGTTCGGCATCTTCTGAATCTAAATCGATAGCTCTGTTCAGATCTTCCAACGCTCCTTGATAATTTTCACGCTTGTAGCGGGTTTTTCCTCTGGAAAGATAATTATACGGCCTGTCTCCGTAGCTTATGGCCTTGGTATAGAGTTCCTCAGCAACGCTGTACTTATCATTCAGATACTGACTAAAAGCGGCTTCGGCGTAGATACGTCCTTCCAGTAAATTCAGTTTAGGGTTCTGGTCGACGTACTGTAGCGATTCATTTACAAAGGACTGCATTTGTTCAAACGAACCTCCCCAGCGCGGAGAAAGGAAATGAAGATAGTTGAGCCGGACGTTGTAGGTTGCCGGTTGAAAACTAACAGCCTGATCAAGAACTCCTCGCATTAGTCTGTCCGCACCCTGTTGACTGCCTAGTATGCCGATAAGCAGCTTGTATGCGACCAGCGATTGACTATTAATTTCGAGTGTCGTTTTGATATCGGTTGCAGCTTTTTCAAAGTAGGTCTTCATGCGATCGAATTGTTCCTGCTTGGTCTCGCTTGCCCACTTCCCACCACGGGCATGCCAGGCCATGGTGTAAAAATAATTAGCCCTGGCCAGATAAGGTTGATAGTGATCGCTGTAGGTTTCTACCCATGAATTAAATAGAGGTTCGTAATCCGGGTCTTCGATCTCAAAAGCATCATATGCGGTAAATAGCTGCTTTTCTTGATAGATGTCTTGCTGACTGGCTTCTTGAAAGTCCGCAAGTATTTTATTGAGTTCAGGGTAGTTCTTTTTTTCCAGGTGATCGCGTAAATCGAGTTTCACGCTCTCGAAATTTGTATTTATAGCTGATGGTACTTCGACAGGGGCCGGTGGCTCAGGTTCTGAATAGGCTACAGACTGAACCGGTGACGGCGTGTAAAAGTCCAATACATTGAATCTCAGCAGG
>JASFNY010000078.1:0-7656 GCA_050116795.1 Thiohalophilus sp. | reverse complement strand
CGGGCTTAGCCAGGGCTGCACACCCATCACCGAACCACACGTGCTGACCGCCTGCGATCATCATATGGCAATCACTATCGACGACCGCCCGGCACTGGATGTATTCAAAGAAGACATCGGCGAGGTCCTGGCCCGTGATATAGACCGCGCCGCCGGTTATATTTTTGCCGCCTTTCCGGTTGCGGGCAGCGATACCGGCGACTACCTGGTACGTAATGTTATCGGCTTTGATCCGAACAATAACCTGCTGGCCATCGGCGAGCACATGACCCCCGATACGCCAATCATGTTCTGCCGGCGTGATGGCAAATCCGCGGTAGAGGATATGCAGCGCATGCTCAATGATGTAAAAAAACGACTCGATGGCAAGACACCCAAAGGAGGACTCTATATCTCCTGCCTGGGACGTGGTCGTAGTCTGTTCGGGGACAATTCCGAAGAGATGAAAATAATCAGCGAGGTCTTTGGCGATATACCGCTGGTCGGTTTCTATGCCAATGGCGAAATCGCCGGACAGCGCCTGTATGGTTACACCGGAATCCTGACCCTGTTTACCTGAACTATTTAACGATTCTCGAACGCCAATTTACATAGAGGTACAGAATGGAATACCGCAAGCTTGGCAACACCGATATTGATGTCAGTGTTATCTGTCTCGGTACCATGACCTGGGGCGAACAGAACACGCCCGAAGAAGCATTTGAACAACTGGACTATGCCCTGACGCAAGGCATCAATTTTATCGATACCGCGGAACTGTATTCGATCCCGCCCCAGGCCAGGACCTATGGCCGTACCGAGGAAATCATCGGCCAGTGGCTGGCAAAACGTGGCAAGCGTGACGATATCATTCTTGCCAGCAAGATTGCCGGGCCCGGCGAGAGCTGGATTCCGCATATCCGTGGTGGAAAAACCCGGTACAACCGGGAATATCTGCGTCAGGCCGTTGATGCCAGCCTGAAACGTCTGCAAACCGATTACCTGGATCTTTATCAACTGCACTGGCCGGAACGCAGTACCAACTTTTTCGGACGGCTCGGTTACGAGCACAACGATGAGGATACTTTCACCCCGTTGCTCGAAACGCTGGAAGCCCTCGAGGAATTACGCAAGGAAGGTAAAATTCGACACTTTGGCGTCTCCAATGAAACGCCCTGGGGCGTGATGCAGTTTCTGCAACTGGCAGATCAGCACTCGCTGCCCCGCTGTGTCTCGGTCCAGAATCCCTACAGCCTGCTCAATCGTACTTATGAAATCGGGCTGGCCGAGATATCCTGTCGTGAACATTGTGGACTGCTGGCCTACTCACCACTGGGATTTGGCGTACTGTCCGGCAAGTACCTCGAAAACCGGAAACCTGATGGTGCCCGGCTCACTCTGTACCCTGACTATACCCGTTACAGCAATCCGCAGGCCGTGAGCGCCACCGAACATTACGCCAGCCTGGCCAGACAACACGATCTGGATCCGGCTCAGATGGCACTGGCCTATGCCAATTCGCGACCGTTTCTCACCAGTACTATCATCGGCGCCACCAGCATGGAACAACTGAAGAGCAATATTGCCAGTATCGATCTTACCCTCTCTGACGAGATACTGGCCGGTATCGAGGATATCCATCAACAAATTCCCAACCCAAGTCCCTGACTATCGAGGCCGTTATGGATTGTATCTTCTGCCGCATCATCAGTGGCGACATGCCTTCTGATATCGTTTATCGCGATGATGAGGTCATCGGCTTCAACGATATCAACCCCAAGGCACCAACGCATGTCCTGTTTATTCCCCGACGCCATGTCAGTACCACAAACGACTTTAATAAACAGGACGCGGCACTGATTGGAAAACTGACGCTTGCCGCACAACAGTACGCAAAGGAACAGGGATTTGCGGAAGACGGTTACCGGCTGGTAACGAATTGCAATGGTATGGCAGGGCAGACCGTATACCATGTTCATCTGCATCTGCTCGCCGGACGGCCATTGAGCTGGCCACCAGGGTAATATTCTTCTTTTAAAGTTTTCTCTTTTTTATTCTACAGTACTTACTGGTAAGGGCTTTATTTCGCCCGCGGCTTCGTCGCTAATATATTAAAGCGGGCTCTCGCGCCCGCGCGGCGAGGTACTTTCTTGTATCGACAAGAAAGTACCCAAAGAAGCTCCTCCCTGGGGCCACGGCCTCGCGTTGCTCGCCTACCCGCGTTTCTCGTCAAATCCGGCGCTCGCCACACTCGCAGCATTTGCTGCGCTGTCGCATTGCTCCCGCTAGCAAATCCAGCTCGGCCAATAAGGCTCGCTTGTTCCGGATTTTGCCTGCGAGACGCGGCATGGCCCGAAGGGGCTTGAAAAGCCCTCGAACTAACATCGCACTATCTGTTACAGCACACTTCTTACTTAGTCTGTTTTCAGACCCCTTGGGCGCTGCCGAGCACCGCCCGCCAACCGGGATCAGACCGCGAGCACTGTTCGAGCGCGACCAATGCGAAGCATCGCGCGAGTTGCGCAGCGCCCGGTTGACGGGCGGCGCGCAGGGTATCGACCTGACCCGGTGTTACCGGGTCTGGGCGACAAGCGCCCCCGGGGCGCGTTTTCTTTGATTCGTTTCTTTGTCGCGTGACAAAGAAATGAATCCGAGGTGCGCTGGCGGAACAGCGCTTTATAATCTCAGCGGCGAAGCCGCGGGCGAAACTTATTCATTAAATTAGAAACCTGTCTGGAAAAACAAAATAAAAGACTATCCCCGTTGCAGGTCCTGCGCCATGACCTGTATACCGCCATTCAAAACCCCGGCCTTGAAACCGTTCTGTGCCAGAAGAAACGCGGCAGCAGAACTGCGCCGACCGGTGGTGCAGTAACAGATGTATTCCACTTCCATGTCCAGTTCATCCAGCCGCATACGCAATTCGTGCAGAGGAATATTGATTGCGTCACGCATATGGCTGTGACGAAACTCCCGGGCATGACGCACATCCAGCCATTTTGCCCCTCTGGCAATCCGCAGGCGCGACTCATCGGGAGAGAGCCGTGCCAGTAACGGTTCCTTGAGCAAGGCATCAAAATCCTGCTTGGCCAATCGCATTACCTGGCCGTCGCTCAACATGGTTACCGAGGCATTCCGTTTACCGCCCGAGAGCAGAGCCTCCTCACCAAAACTACTACCGGCTTCCAGGTTAGCCAGTTCCACGGTGCGGGTAACCTGGGCCTTGCCGTCTGTCAGGACATAATAGTAATCACCCAGGTCACCCTGTTTGACAATCGTTTCACCGGCCTTGACATTGACGGGCTGCATTTTTCCCAGCAGTTGTTTGATATTTGCCGGGGGCATGGCCTCGAAAGCCATGATATGCCTGACTTTACGCATCCAGCCTTGATCAGCAGCCGGCGCCACGGGCTCGGGTACTTCATCGGCGGTCAGTTCAACGGTATCCGCCAGTTTGCTGGCCGTATCTTCAGAAACAGCCATCTGGTCCCACATCATCATGTAATCCAGAATACTGTTTTCAATACGAATAAGCTTGGCACGGGTCATGGCGGTGGCCGTAGCCTGACGAGGCTGTCCGTCGACCAGTGGAAACTTGGCATCTTTATCTTTTGTCGATATGACCCTGTTCATCTTCCCATCTGATGAACTGATCTGTATATCACCCTCGACCAGATAGACTGTCTGATTGTCGATATCCCCTTCACGGAACAGGCTGGCTCCGACACCCAGTGAATCGTAAGAAATCAGGGTTATCAATTCATCCAGGCGCTCCGGTGACAGCGAGGCGATTGGCTCATACTGTTTGAGAAGTTCGGGGGTCAACTCCGGCTTGTCATTCATCTGCAATACCAACAATCGGTTGTTATCGTTATACCAGTGGTAAAAATCCTGATCCGTTTACTCCGGCACTGGCAAGATTTTGGTTCAGCTCTATAGCCAGTGAATCAGGTAAATCAGAGCAAATGGAGCTACTGACCAATTGAGACCGGACTGAGTATTGTTATAAAGTCCCAGTATCAAGGTATGTTAACTGCATCACACAAACACAAGGGAAAACCCGCCCAATCAGCGGTCGCCCAAATACCGGAATTATTTAACTACATATATAGTCGCTACTGCAGGTAACGTCGACTGCCGGAATCGCGGCCGAAGAAGAGGAACAGGTTCAGTTTTCATAATATCCGGCAAGCGCCGGCTGTTTGCCGCTATAAATCAGCGTCTAAAGTCGCATGCCACCCAGTCGACGGGTCGTTTGCCGGCGCTGCCAGTACACCCCTCCCGAGAAAGCGGCAAAAATTCCAATCAGCAGCCCCAGTAGCCAGTAGATCCAGGCGTGGTCAGTGGTTTTGCTCTCGGAGGTGGAACGTGCCAGGCGAAGTTGCAATCTGGCCCGCTCAGCACGAACCTGATCCAGCTGTTCGTTAAGCTGGGTATTCGCTTGTTCCAGAACCCGGGTGTTTTCGCGCAGTTCATGCAGCTCGGATACGCTACTCTCACTCTGTTCCTGGATCTGTTGTAGTTGAATCATGGCCGGTGGTGTCTCGGTAACGTAGATATCCCTTATCCAACCGGTCAGACCCTTGTCGGTCCGAATTTGTATATACCCGTTACTCTCTCCCAGGACCTCCAGTTTCATGCCTGTCACCACGACACCGACCGGGGTGGAACGCGTATTGGGCTCAGGGCGAACCCCAACCCGTAACTTGTCGTTGATATATACAGTATCGGCAATGCTCCACGCCGGAGTCACACCAAAGCAAATATAGCCAATCAGGAACAGGAATAGAATTTTTCGATGAGTCATAAGCCTCACAGTGTACTGAATTTGCCTGATTTTTGCAGTATCGCGCCAGCGATCCTTTCACTTACAAGTGACAAAAACCTCACCGTCCCGGACATGCAGTGATACCGGCTTGAGCGACTGTCCCTGGCAAGGTCCCCATACACAATAGCCGTCAGCAGGCCGAAATTGCGCCCCGTGCATGGAACACTGAATCAGCGTTTCCGAATGATCCAGGAATTGATCCGGTAGCCAGTTAAGCGAAACCCCGGTATGCGGGCAACTGTTGATATAAGCGTAGACCTTGCCGTGCATTTTTATGACAAATATGCGGCTGGATTCATCCTCGCAGGACAATTCAGCTTCCAGTCCCCCCGGATCCGATATCTCGTCGATATGACAAACCCTGAACTCACGCATTTTCACATTCCGATGCCAGGTTCATCTGAGCCCCTAAAAAACAGGTAAAAACGCTTGCGTCAGAAATACAAAATAGTCAAAAATATAGCTATTACAGCTTCAAATATGACAAGAGTGTGCTATTTTAGCACCAGACATACAACCCGTTCAGAACGCTCAGGAGTAATCATGGCAACGAAGAAAAAAGCCAAGAAGAAAACCGCAAAGAAAAAAACCGCTGCCAAAAAGGCCCCGGCAGTCAAAACCATCAAGGAACCAATGACCAAATCCTCGCTGTACGCAACCATCGCCGAGCGTACTGATCTGCAGAAGAAACAGGTCGTTGCTGTATTCGAAGAACTGGCCAGTATCATTAACGGCCACGTCAAACGAAACGGCGCCGGCGTTTTCACCCTGCCAGGTCTGTTGAAGATCAAGGTCGTACGCAAACCGGCCACCAAGGCCCGCAAAGGCATCAATCCCTTTACCGGCGAGCCCACTATCTTCAAGGCCAAGCCGGCCCGTAACGTCGTCAAAGCCCAGCCTCTCAAGGCACTCAAGGACATGGCGGCCTGAAACGTTTCACAGTTTAGTGAAATACGGCGGCCGGGCATTGCCCGGCCGTTTTCGTTCTGGCGGAAATATCTTCAGCTGCAAGATGCGATGTCAGGCGAAAAACAGCCTCTTTGCGCTAATCCCCTATTATCCTTCACACCTATAATCGCCAGACGGGATTGAAAACCGGCAAGGGATTTACTATTTATTTGTATATTCCCCGCAATAATCATGGAAAGAAGCAAAATGCCCACAAACTATCATCCCTTGCCTTTGAACAAACTCTCAAGCCAGACAGGCTATCACCGCCCGCAACAGATGCTCCCAGACCACCTGACTATGGATATGCCTGCAATCTACGCCATGACCGATTTGCAACGTGTCGGCGCGATCACCGTTGAACCGACAGCCCGTCTGGATACAGCCAACCAGAAAATGATTTCCAGCCAGGTTCGCCTGCTCCTGGTCTGCCGGGCTGATAATTCGATCGCAGGGATCCTGACTGCCACCGATATCCTTGGAGAAAAACCGGTCAAATACATGCATGAAGTTGACTGTACATACGGCGATGTGATGGTTCGGGATATCATGACACCGGACGACGAACTGGATGTTCTGAAACTTACAGATATCCAGATGGCCTGTGTAGGAGATATTGTCGCAACACTCGAGCAGGTCTCAAGGCAACACGCGCTGGTTATCGACAGTGATCGGTATGGCATACAACGGGTACGAGGTATCTTCTCTGCTTCGCACATCAGTCGACAGCTCGGAATACCGATCGCCGACAGCGGACGCGCCCACAGTTTTGCAGAACTGGAACAGGCACTGGGAGCAATCGGCTGATTACCGCCCAGACGAAAAAGCCCGCCCCGGTGATAATCACCGGAACGGGCTTTATACGTCGCGAAGCCCTGTCAATCAGAAACGAATCTCTACCCCGACAAAGGCCTCATCAGTAATTTCTGCTGTTCCACCACCATCGATATCGGCTTCGATATTCTGGACACCGGCCTTAATACTGGCCTGGGGAGTAACCTGGAAACTCCCGAATATTCCCCACTCTGTAATGCTATCCGCGTCCTGGAATGAGACAACATTCGGCGCATAATACAAAAAGCCACCCAGACCAAAACCGCCCCAGGATTCGGGCATCAGCAGGACATCACCACCGAGGCCGATACCCGAGATATTGTGAGTACTGGCTTCACCGAAATAGATTCGTCCGCCAACTGATGCAATCAATGGGGCATCAAGGCTCTCACCTCGTACCTGCAAGCCGAGGTGGGCCAGGTAATCATCTTCACGTACCCCCCCGTTGCGATCGGTGTATAAAAAACCGAACTCGGTTTCCAGACGACCAAACTGTTGACCAAATGCTTCCGTCGCGTAGGCAAAACGCGCGACATCGCTACCAAGATAAGCCTTGATCGCATCGGCACTGGCAGTACTGCTGACAAGCGCGAGTATGGAAATCTGGATGATTCTGATTAACATAGTTCTCCCCTGACCTGGTCCTTTGTCCTGTACTCTTGAAATTATACGGACATGTTAACGGGATTTCGGGCGAAATAATAACATGATTAACCCGATGGAACACCATCAGGAAATAAGTTGCAAGACAGAACTACTCACTGTGATCGATCAGACTTTGAATGTTTGATACCACCTTATCCATGGCATCCGGAGAATCCACCAGCTTATCGGCTTTTGATCGACGGTCACTTGCGACTTTATCCAGCGCAGCGCGAATTTCGGGATGTTCGCTGAGGAACTCAGTGAAAGGCTGGCAATCAACCCGAATGGCATCAACTGGGGTTACCGCGCTCACAGTAGCAGCCCGAGGCTCGCCGGTCAGTACAGACCATTCACCGAAATAGTCTCCGGCCCTAAGCAAAGCAAGATTCAGAAGTTCTTCACCCGCCTGGCGGGTTACCCTG